>DRHN01000176.1 GCA_011049595.1 Spirochaetota bacterium
ATCGACGGGTAACCCATCTCCCGGACAAGGTAGCCGTATACCTCCCCGGACATGTTGACCCCGTCCTTTATTTTTTTTGACATGTCTTTAAAAAGAAGTTCCAGTGTAGTATCAGAATAGGTTTCAAGCTCCCCGCTGAGATAGGTCTCAAAAGAGGTTTTCCTCGCGTTGTCTTCGGACTTCGAAAGTGGCCTTGCCCCGCCCATGAGATAAGGGTACCTCCGGAACATCTCCTCCTGCCAGCCGTACTGGATTTTCACGATCTCCTTTATGAGGGGGTTTTTGTTCTCCCCCGGGATGAGATCGTCCATCCTGGCGTACTTGACAGTCATCAAATTTACGCCTTCCTGCACAGCATTTTTCAGGTCTTTTAAATAACTTTTTGCAGTCTCCTCCGACCACGCCGTGAACTGGACCCTCCGATGCAGTTTGAAGCTCTCCGGGTAATCCTGGCAGGAGCTTCTCTGCTGCGTCCTGACCGTTAAAAACATTTCCAGCTCGATCTCGAGGATCTCTTTTATGACAGCTTGTTTATCAGCCATTTCATCACACTCCTTGAACTATCGTTCCCGTAAGCGGGCTACGAAAGCCCTTTACCGATCAGATAGAACCTGTAGGTCTCCTTCATTCCTTCCAGGAAACCCGTGTATTGAAAGTCAAGGCACCCCTGTATCAGCGCCCCCGAGTAGACCAGGTGCTCGTCAAGAGGGAAGGGCAGGGGGACCTGTTTTTCTATTATAGAATCCACACTCATCTCTTCAACAGCCAGCTTTTTTTCAGACACGGTTTCAAGAACCTCGACGAGCCACCTGTAGGACACAAGATCGTCTGCTGCCGCGTTAAACGCCCGGTTTAGAACATCATCGCTCTCGAGACATCCGGTTATGATCTTCGCGGTGTCCCAGACCGACACGAAAGAAAACAAAGGCAGGTCGTTTTCGGGGATAACTATCGGGCTGTTACTGGTTATCAGATCAAAAAAGTAGCTTTCCCTGGGCGCGTAGTTGTACTTGCCGTAGATAAAGGCCGGCCTTATGACAGTGTACCTGATGTCTTTTTCCCCGCACTGTTTTTCAAGCTCTATCTCAGAAAGCCACTTTTTGTACCCGTAATCGGCAAAGGGACCGAGCTCGGGCTGCGGGCCGGTGAGTTTAGACGCGTCTTCACGGACGGGAAGTTCCCTTGTTTTTTCATATATAGAAGCCGTGCTGATAAAAATGTACTGCCTGACCCTGCCCTCGGGCAGCACGGAAATCATGCTCCTGATGTCTTCAGCAGTGTACGCGCAAAAATCGACAACAGCGTGCCAATCCAGGGCAGGCAGGCTTGTCTTCACAAGTTCGGTGTCGTGCCTGTCGCACACTATTTCATTGACACCTTCTTTTTTTATCGGGATGCGGCCCCTGTTCAGCACGTATACCGAGTACCCCTTCTCCTTTAAAAGCTCTTCGACAAACACCCTGCCCACAAAATAACTGCCGCCGATTATCAGCACGTTTTTCATTGTCAAGCCCCTGTCACTTTAAAATAACAACCCTCTCCCTCAGTGCACTGTCGCTGACCCTGCTGTGGACTTCCCGGCTGTGATCGACCAGAAAATCACTTTCAGAACCGGTGAGCCCCTCTCTTTTGAGCTCTTTTACCACAAGCGAGCATATTTCCTCGATCGTCCTCGCTTTTTCACCGTGATCCGTTGAGCCGGCAAGATCGGATATTTTTTTGTAAACCTGCACGCCAAGTACCGGCAGGCCCCTGACCGCCCTGTGCATCCACTTGTAAAAAGGGGTGTACCTTCGGTTTAACAGGAACACCAGCGAGATGGCCTCGGCGCAAAATTGGGATTCAGCGTAGGCAGCCGCGAAATACTCCTTTCTTTTTATCGAGCGCGTGTAGTTGTACTGGCCCGACTGTGCCATAGTCATGCAGCGCGAGGCTATCCTTTTGAGCCTGACGTCCTCGGGGTAAAAGGCAGACAATTTGTCACGCCATCTTGAAAACTCGCCCAGGGGATCGCTGAAGACCCTGCCGTTGGTGCAGGTGGCGAGGGCCTGCTCCGGGATATGCATCCACTCAGCCGTGTTTTGGGGATAATGGCCGAGCCCGGTGTATTTTTTATAGAATATAACTGTCCTGGAAACACCTGTCCTGGCCTCCTCCCCGGGGCTCACGACCCTCGGGCCGAACCCCATAAATTCTGGAGGCAGTTTTCCGTATTCCTCCTGCAGTTTGGCCCCTATGGCGCTGTAGTCATCGTCTGTCAGCCAGAGACAGAACCCCGGGCCCCAGTCGTGGTCCCTCGAGATTTCGTCGTCATACCCGAAGCATTCCGAGCCGGGCCCCGCAAAACCTGCAGCTATCCGGTCCGAATAATTGCCGAACTTTTCGCGGACCATCGACATGCCGTATTCTTTATAGTACAGCTCTGATAACTCAAGCCCTTTCACGATTTTTTACCTCTGCCTCCAGGCGGCCCGGCTTCCGGAACTACCCTGCAAAATCCGGGTCCAGGTTTTTTATGTTCCGTCTTGTGACATCCGCCTTTTTTTTGCTGTTTGTCTCTTTGTATATTTCAAAACCTTTTTTGTACCAGCTCAGGGCCTCTCCCGGGTCGCCTTTCATCGCGTGTATGTACGCTATGTTCGTGTACTGGTCCGCGACACCCTCCCTGCTGACAAGCCCCTCGAAGATAGGCAGAGCTTTATTGTAGCTGTCAAGAGCGCCTTCGTGATCTTCCAGGTCGCGTAAAACAGAGCCGATGTTTCCCCACTGCCGTGCAGTGTTAAGCCTGTCTCCCATTGATTCGAAAAAGCGAAGGGATTCCCTGAAGCATTTCAAAGCCCCGTCACAGTCCCCTGTCCTGGCGCGCAGAAGCCCTGTGTTGTTCAGCAGCATAGCGGCTGCTTTCGTGTTGTTCATCTGCCGGGCAAGGGACAGCAGTGTGCCGTAGGTTTCGAGCGCTTTTTCACTATGTTTCTGACGCAGGTGTATATCCGCGATCCTCTGAAGAACGGAAACCTGGCCATCATCGTCCCGCAGGCCTCGATAAATATCGTACGAGGCGTTAAACGCTTCGAGCGCGAGGTCATAATTTCCCTGTTCCAAGTGAGAGCCTCCCTGCCCGGAAAGCCGACCCGCCTCCCGCAATCTCTCTTCAGGGCTGTTTTCACTTTTTCCCATCGCAAACCCCGTTTATGTAAATACCATGCCGCCCTTAAACATAGGCGATGCCGAGCTCTTCAAGCAGGTCCGCGCAGAGGCGGATGTTCTCCACCCTGTCCGGTGCTGTGAGGGACATGCGGATAGTGTCGCCGATACCGTTTAGAAGAAGAATCCCCAGCCCGACCAATGAGCGTATCCTTCCTTCCTCTCCGTAACCGGACTCGGTTATACCGATGTGCAGAGGGTAGGAGACCCTAGACGTTAGAGCCTTGTTGGACTCGATGGTGAGTTCGATATCGGATGCTTTGAGCGAGATCACTGTATCGTAAAAGTTGTGCTTTTCGAGAAGCGCCACCTCGTTGAGAGCGCTTTCGACCATGCCCTCCGCTGTTATTCCGTTGTACTTTTTAAGGATGCTCTTTTCAAGCGAGCCGCTGTTCACCCCGACCCTGATGGGGATGCCCCGCTCCTTTGCGGCGGACACCACGCGGGCTATGTTATGAGCCCCGCCGATGTTGCCCGGGTTTATCCTGAGCTTGTCGATTCCGTTCTCGATGGCGAGCAGGGCCAGCCGGTAATTAAAGTGCACGTCCGCGACCAGCGGGACCTTTATCTGCTCTTTTATTTGCTTTACAGCCCGCGCAGACTCGATGTCAAGAACGGACACGCGGACCAGTTTGCAGCCGTTCTCCTCCAGCCTGTGTATCTGCGCGACGGTGGCATCAATATCAGACGTTCTGGTCGATGTCATTTCCTGGATCACGACCGGGTTGTTCCCGCCGATCTTGAGGCCCCCGACCTTTACCTCTTTTGTCTTTTTCCTCCGGATTTCGTTGAAACCGGATAGCCCCGGTTCTTTCAGGCGCACTATACTTCCTTTCACCGCATCTGTATAAACACATTATAATAATTTATTGATGAAAAAAAGGGAATTTTTAATATTATGCGGGGAGTCTTCTGCGTTCCTGCAATGTGACACATGCCGGCAGGCTGACACCGAATCGCGTTTTTATGTCAAGAAATTTGTTAAGAATTTGTCAGCTTCGCAGCGACCCTGGCCCCGAACTCTTTACACTTCGGTAATTCTCCGTCTGCTATCGGGCCCTGCAAGCCCTTGACTTTTACAGAAAGGCCGGGGGCTATCAGCTCCACACCGAGAAGCTTTTCGCCTGCCTGCTTTTCCATCTTTTTTACGGCTGTTTCAAAACCTTTAGCAATGTACGTGTCGAAAAAAGCGATGCCTTTTCCCTTGAATTGGAGCTTGCCGAGCCGGCTTATAATTTTTTTAATACCCGCGGTCGCGCTTCCCGCGTGGTTTGGGGAACCGATCAGCACGGCATCATATTCAACCGCCCGGTCAAAATCCACTTCATTGACATTTTTAATGGTCGTTTCCATCCCCGGGGTCCCGCCAATGCCCTCAATTATCGTTTCGGCCACAATTTTTGTGTTTCCCCACTTGGACGCGTAAACAACAAGTACCTTTGCCAAAGAACACCTCCTCTCCGCCGACAGACGGACATTTTATTTTTCATGCACTAAACTTCACAATCACCTCTTCAATGAAACCATTATCGAAAACAATAGCATAAAACCTTAAATATTTCAACCTGTGTTTGAAGACCGTTTAATGATTAAAAAATGATGTGTACATTCCCGTGACTTCATGTTATGTATGAGTTAGCCGCGGTGAAACGGCTCAATATATCAACTGACAGAGGAACTTATCTATGAAACATAAAACCATAAGCGAGAGAGATAATTTCCTGAGGGCAGTAGAGTGGAGAAACCCTCAGTGGATACCGATCAAATTCGAAATGTTTCCCGCGGTCTGGAAAAAATACGGGAATGAACTGATCGAGGTCGTCAGGCGGCACCCTCTTATTTTCGACGACTCGGGTGAGGGTGAAAAAATATGGTTTGACGATAAAGACCCTCTTTTCAAATACCGCACTTATTACGAGGATGACTGGGGGTGTGTCTGGTACAACCTACGGGACGGTAATCTTGGGCAGGTCGTCAAGCACCCTCTTGCCGATTGGAATGACCTCGGCAGAATTAAAATACCGGACCCTGTCAAGCAGATAAACTGGGACAGCTTGAAGGCGATCGCGGACGAGGCAAAAAAGAGGGACCTGCCTGTAATAGGTGAGCCCGAATCCTTTGCCCAGGTCGGGTTTTTTGACCGCCTGCAGTTTTTGAGAGGTCTTGAAAACCTGCTGGTAGATTTTATTACAGAGCCACCCCAGCTAAACAGGCTGATAGAGATAGTCCTTGATTACAACATGAAATACATAAATAAATACCTCGAGATCGGTGTGGATGTCCTGTGGTTTCACGGCGACATAGGCTCACAGAACGGGCTGATGTTCAGCCCCGCTGTTTTCCGGAAATTTCTGAAACCCGCTTACAAAAAAATGTTTTTGACCTGCAGGAAAGCCGGTGTCCACGTGTGGTACTCTTCCGACGGGAACCTTCTCGAAATTGTTGATGACCTTGTCGTGTGCGGTATCAGCATCCACGACCCCCAGGTCAGGCCGAATACTGTCGACGGCATCGCGAATGCCTACAGTGGGAAGCTGTGCGCTCTGGTTGACATAGACGAGCAGATGCTGCCCTTCTGCGCCCCCCGGGACATTGAAATGCAGATCAAAGAGATCATCGAAAAAGCCGGTTCCCCGGAAGGGGGGCTGATGATCTACGCGATACCGAGCGAGGACGTCCCGTTGGAGAACATCGAAGCGATGTGCACAGGGTGGGAGAAGCACTGTTTTTACGGCTGGCCGTAAGCGTACACCCTTATAAACGTAAATCGCACCGCCCGCAGGGCATGCGACGAATGCGCTTAATGATGCAAATGCCTGCTAAAAGTACCCATGGTCATATCGACGTCCTCCATGGAATAAAATAAAGTGAGGTATTTGTTATAAATAAAACATAGTTTATACATTAGCGTAATGTTATTATTAAAATAGTATAAAATCAATTATCCAATAATCATATTTAGTTTATGGGAAATAGAAAAATTGCAGTGGTAACCGGAGCAAGTGGCTTTGTAGGGAGTCACCTGGTTGATCTATTAATTGAGAAAGACTACGAAGTAAGATGTATAACTAGAAAAACGAGTAATCTGCGCTGGTTAGAGGGTAAACTTATTAAGAATTACTCATGCGGCTTGTTTGATGAGGAAGGATTAAAAGTAGCATTGAAAGATGCCAACATTCTTTATCATGTAGCTGGGGTCGTTAAGTCAAAAACAAAGGAAGGCTATTATAAAGGCAATGTGAAAACAACCAGGAATTTACTGGCTGTTCTTCTGGACGTAAATCCCGATATTGAAAGAGTTGTTATTGTAAGCAGCCAGGTTGCATGTGGACCGAGTAGTGGCGGAAATGCAATTACCGAAAACTCTAAACCGCAGCCGATAACGACTTATGGAAGAAGTAAACTTGCACAGGAAGAGTTAGCTAAAGAGTATAGTAGTAATCTGCCTATTACAATAGTCAGGCCATCGTCAGTTTACGGGGAACGTGATACGGAGATTTATCTGATTTTTAGATCATATAAACGGGGATTAATGATACTAATAGGCTTCGATAAAAAGGAAGTCAGCTTAATCCATGTAAAAGATTTAGTTGATGGAATATATCTTGCGTCAATTAATGCAAAAGCAGTTAATCAAACCTACTTTATCAGTTCGAAAGAGTATTACAACTGGAAGCAGTTAGGTGAAGTGATCGGTAGGGTAATGGATAAAAAGGCGTTTACATTAAAGATTCCGCATCCGATAGGATATCTGATAGCTGCGACAGCCCAATTCTTTGCTTTATTCAGTACGAAAGCGGCTACATTAAATTTGGAGAAAGCTAAGGATTTCGTACAGAACCACTGGACATGTGATATTACAAAAGCAGAAAATGAATTAGGATTTAAACCTCAAGTTTCATTGGAGGAGGGAATAAAGCGTACAATTGAATGGTATAGAGAAGTTAATTGGCTATAGTGAATTGGCAGCACAATTAATAACTGTTTTAACAGGGAGAAACAAACAACGGCGATAAAGATATGTTCCTTGCAACATTTGCCCTTTCTGATTGGGATACGTCTTTTCCGCGTGGATGTGGGCCAGCAGCGGCGGTCAGATGCTTTTTTGCACCACCCGGTTTTTCCCCTTACCCTTTGCCTTGTACAGTGCCTGGTCAGCGGCAGCGATCAGCGCCTCCGGTGACGATCTTTTTGAATTATCGAATATTGAAAACCCGATACTCACCGTTAAATTAAATTGTACCAGGCCGTGTTCGAATTTTTCGTTTGCCGTTAATTTTCTGAACCTTTCGCATACAACTCTTGTCTGCTGTTTACTCGAGTTAGGCAATATTACAGCGAATTCCTCCCCCCCGTATCTGCCGGGGATATCACTTCCCCTGATGCATTTTGGTAGTCTCCTGGTCAGCGAGCGTTCGCTGAGCCTGTTTTTTGGTAAATAATCATAAGCACCCCTTCCCTGGGCAGCTTCACGATCGTCAGCCAGAAATCCCTGGAAGCCGTAACTTTCTGTATATTTTCGGTCATTTTATCGAACGCTCTTGAAAGCTCTCCAACCTCGTCTTTTGCCTTTGTCCCGACCCTGCGGCCGAAATTACCGGCGCCTATTATTGCTGTTTCTTTCCGCAGGGTACTTATTGGCCTCGAGATCGATCTGGAGATCAGGAAAACAGCCAGGATCACAATAATAATAATACACCCCCCGATGATCAGCAGCCAGTTTCGGAGTTTGTAAACAGGCGAAAAAGCTTCCCTGATGTCTACTTTCACTACTATGCCCCATCTCAATTGGGGCAGGTACTCCCACACGGCCAGGACCTTTTCCCCCCTGTAATCATTTGATA
>DRHN01000177.1 GCA_011049595.1 Spirochaetota bacterium
TAGCTCCAGCCTTGAACCGATCGCTCCATTGTCTTCCCGGATATTGTGATGGTAAATGAAAGCGGAGCGTCTGTATATTCGGCCTCAAAAGCTGCTCGTCTTGAGTTTCCGGACCACGATGTCACAGTTAGAGGGGCAGTGTCAATAGGGAGAAGGCTTATGGACCCGCTTGCGGAACTTGTTAAAATTGACCCGAAAACCATAGGGTAGGCCAGTATCAGCATGATGTAGATCAAAAAGAATTAAAAAGATCCCTTGATGATGTCGTAGTTAGCTGTGTGAACAGTGTCGGATGCGAAATAAACACGTCCAGCCCCGAGCTTTTAAGTTTTGTGTCCGGGCTGTCACTGAAAACTGCAGGTAATATCATCAGGTTCCGGGAAGACAATGGAGCGATCGGTTCAAGTCTGGAGCTATTAAAAATACCTGGAATGGGCGTTAGGACTTATGAGCAATGCGCGGGCTTTTTGAGAGTGCGTAACTCCCCCAACACGCTCGATGCCTCCGGCGTACACCCGGAAAGTTATCATGTCGTAGAAATGATGGCAGAGGATCTTGGAGGTAAAGTTATCGATTTAATTAAAAACGAACCTTTGCGCAAGGAAATAGAAATAAAAAAATATATAACAGGACCCATCGGCCTTCCGACGCTCAAAGATATTTTAAAAGAGCTGGCAAAGCCCGGTAGAGACCCGAGGGCAAAGTTTGAATCTTTTTCTTTCTCAGAGGGAGTAAATACTCTTGAAGACCTGGAACCCGGGACAAAGATGCCGGGGATCGTGACCAATGTTACAGCATTCGGGGCATTTGTCGATATAGGTGTTCATCAGGACGGGCTTGTGCACATAAGCCAGCTGTCTGATTCTTTTGTAAAAAACCCTCTTGATATAGTAAAGGTCCATCAGAAAGTTATTGTAACTGTCCTAAGCGTGGACATACCAAGAAAACGAATAGCCCTGTCCATGAAATAAGGGGATATCCTGATCAATGAAGCATTCATTATAACTTTTTCTTCTATTTTTCAAAATTTATCGCGGACGCGATACTGCCCGAATACCCAAACGATTATTGATCTCGAGTGCGAACAACCCCGCCTCCCGGGCCCGATATCCATCGGTGACTACCAGAGTCGGATGTACCATTGAAATAAACTCCAGCAGTTGATTAAAATCGGAATGATCACTCAGAGCTACACGGAATTTTTTTTCACCTACTGGTTTAACGGGAGCATCAAACTGCCATCCTGTCAGCAATATCTTAACAGCATCTTTACCTGTCCAGCGGGCAGCGGTTGTGTGGTAAACCCCGATGTGAGGCGCCTTTCGGATCTCGATACCGGCATCGCTTTTAGAGAAATAAAAATCCTTCACTTTCATACCGTGGGAACTGCATACCTTTAAAATCTTAAATATCTTTTCCGGAACAACGATCGGAACATTGATATCCGAATTATTCAGAATAGTCACAACCTCCTGGACCTTCCCGTAAAAACCAAAAATATAAACGGAATTATTTTTTAGAGATTTTTTAATCAGACCTGTTAATTCAGTTTCCACATTATCATTAAAATCTCTCACGCATTCCGGATTACCGTAAGTAGCCTCGGTTATCAGAATATCCGTTTCGACGACCTCGGCCGGCGGATACCTGAAATCCCCTGTATAGAGAATTCTCTGATTTTCACGGGTTTCCACTAATACCTGTGCTGAACCAGGGATATGTCCTGCAGGATAAAGAATAACACGCTCTCCCCTATACTCAAACGGCAAACCATAATCCAGCGATACAACAGGATCGGCGGTCTCTTTCCCCTTTAAAATACCGATTATATCTTTTGTAACCGGTGTTGCTACGACCTTTTCACAGAACTTCAGGCTATCGCTGATCCCGAGCATGTGGTCGGAGTGGGCATGGCTGATAATACGCAGCGGTCTTTGGTAATGGGAATCGCAGACAACATTTTCACCAAGAAGCACTGCGCCGTTGTCGGATATCTCAACATCATCAAGATCTGCAGAACTCACTTCCCGCCCCTAATAATTAGCACAGCAAAAATAAATAGTAATAATAGATCAAGGTCCTTCTTTTCATTAATTTTGTCACCTTTTTATAAAATAACTATTTTTCGTTATCTTACCATTAAAATTATCCACCATGGCTTTGGGTCGAGACTTTTTATTTAAAATCAGGGCTGAATACCTGACCAATTACATTGGAAATCACCGGTAAAAAAGTCTATAATTATGATAAAGATATTAATCGAACATTGAGGAATCTGTATAACCAATGATTAAAAATGAGAAAAGTAAAAAAAATTCAGAAGAAGATGTAAAAAGTTGTATTCAAGATCTATTGCGATTTACAGAGGCAATTGCCTGGGACCAGCCAGGGATTACTATAGATAAAAAAGATATTGGTGATTCGCATCTATTTATGCCCTTATATGAAAACATGCTTGCAATCAAACACGACTTTGATAGCATCTTACAAAAAAAAATAGAAGCAGAGAGCGATGCTGCCGAACAAAACAAGTATTGTAAACTAAGATCAGAAATATATAAATTCTTTTCTGATAATGCTTTGGAAGAAGATGCTCCAATTAAAATGCTGTTAAATACTGCCGGCCCTGTAATCGGGGTGAGCAGAGTTTGTTATTATAAATTTACAACTGAAGATCATTACAAAAGTGATTTAATATGCACATATGAATGGTGTGGTAAAGGGGTTAGCCCTACAAAAGGAACGAAAATACCCGCCAAGTTGGCAAAACATTTTATCCAAAAAGATTCTTTTATACTTACCCCTGAGTCAGCAATTAAAATAATCCTGGTGCCTGAAAGAAATAGTGAAAAACTATTAATATCAAATATTGCTGAAGCGAAAAATTTGGAATCGATATTTATGCTCTCTAATTTTGTAAATA
>DRHN01000178.1 GCA_011049595.1 Spirochaetota bacterium
CGCGATGCTAAAAGAAGTTACAAAAAATTTTGAAAAACGAGCAATCGGCAAAGTATGTGACATTTCTAATAAAGAATGTGTAAATAAATTATTCAATGAAATAAAAGAGGACTTCGGCACAATTCATGTTTTAGTTAACAACGCTGCGGTAAACACAGCGGACTATATAGAGCAGATCAAAGAGGAGGACCTTGACAGGGTGATCAAAATAAATATTCTGGGTTATGTGTATACGACGATGGCAGCTCTTCCCCTGATGAAAAAAACGGGATACGGGCGCCTGATCTATATAAACTCCGGTTCCGGGTTAAAAGCGTCTGCCGGTCTTCCTCTATATTCCTCGGCAAAATATTTTAACAGGGGGTTTGCCATTTCCGCCGCTCTTGAGGCAGGGAAATACAATATCACATCGAACTCTATATGCCCATCGGATGTTTACCCTGAGGAAGATGCCGGCACCGGAAAAGACATGAGCGCAAAAAGCTGGACGAACGAATCTCTGCTGAGGATTTCCATGGAAAAAGAGGGGGTCAACACACTAAAAGAACTCATGAAAAAAAGAATTGAGACCAATCCAATGAAACGCGATTGTAAAAAAGGGGATGTTGCCAGTCTCGCGCTCTTTCTTGCCAGCGATAAAGCCGGATTCATAAACGGCCAGAGCATTGGACTGAACGGAGGTTCTCTTCCCTATTGACATATTTTTTAATTACAATTAAAATACTTTAAAAATATTTTATATCATGTTATTATTGTATCATGCTGAATTCTCCAGTACTCACACTCAATTCCGGAATGGTTCCGATAGACATTTGTAATGTAAAAGACGCGATAATCCTGCAGGTTTTAAACAAAGCTGAGGCCGTCAAAGTAGATGATACATTCACTATACGTTCACAGTACATCTCCATCCCGCTTCCCCGCGTTATCATGCTTTTAAATTTTCATAAAATCCCAAAAAAACATGTCGTTTACTCCCGCCTTAATATTATTTACAGGGACGACATGAGATGCCAATACTGCGGAAAAAGATACAGCATGAACGACCTGACTGTCGACCATGTGATTCCTTTAAGTAAATGGAATACTGTTTTACCTTATAAAAAACCTGAAAACCCGAATTCATGGGAAAACCAGGTTTGCGCATGTAAATCCTGTAACGCGCAGAAAGGCAATATGCTGCTGAAAGAATGCAGATTAAAACTCATAAAAAAACCCGTGGAGCCCAAATATATGCCCTATCTGGTAATATCACGGGACAAGGCCAACAGGTACGGTTGGCTCGAATTCCTTAACTACAACGTGAGAATTGTTGAAGCGATCAGCGTCGAAGCATAAAAGTCGATCAAAGCTACCAACATATGGAAGAAGTAAATGGAAATATCAATAGGTAAAACAAAACTAAAAACAATTACAGGTGATATAACAACCCAATCCACCGACGCAATCGTGAATGCCGCTAACTCCGGCCTTATGGGGGGCGGTGGAGTCGACGGCGCGATCCACAGAGCGGGCGGAACGGCCATTCTGGAAGATTGTAAAAAGATCATTGCAAAAATCGGCAGGCTTCCCACGGGCGAGGCTGTGATCACCACAGCAGGTAACATGCCGTCGAAGCATGTAATTCACACTGCAGGGCCTGTGTGGCATGGAGGCGGCCAAAATGAAGAGAAAAAACTGAAAAATTGCTACGCAGAAAGTTTGAAGGTAGCGATGGATAACGGATTAAAAACGATAGCGTTTCCATCAGTCAGCACAGGTATTTACGGTTACCCGGTTAACCGGGCTTCAGATGCAGCAGTGGAAGCGGTTATTGACTTTATAAAAAAAAATCCCGGGGCGTTGTTTGAACAGGTTATTTTCTGCGGATTCGATTCGAACACCGAAAAAGAGTACGCCCGGGCACTTAAAGAAAGGATTTAAGCTAATGTTTCTCCCTCCTGTGTTCAGGCATCCTTTGCCTCTTCCCACAATTCATCCATTTCATGGATGGAATAATTATTCAACGGCTTCTCACCCCTTTTCTCGACAGCATTCTCAACATATTGGAACCTTTTCTTAAACTTGTTTATTGTCTTTCTCAGTGAACTCTCGGCATCTATCCCGAGGAAGCGGGAAATATTGACTATTGAAAAAAGAATATCCCCGAACTCATCCTCGATCTTCTTTTTATTCATTTCGGACGCCGCATCTTTCAGCTCTTTTACTTCCTCCCATATTTTTTCAAAAGCTCCGTCGATGCTGTCCCAGTCAAACCCCACTCTTTTTGCTTTTTCCTGTACCCTCCTCGCCTTCAGGAGGGCCGGCAGATGTTCGGGTACGCCCGCCAGAACAGAGAGCTTTCCCTCAGCTTTCTTGATCTCTTCCCAGTTCCTTAAAACTTCTTCAGATCCTCCGACTTTTGTTTTACCGAACACATGGGGATGTCTCCTTTTGAGTTTCTCAACTATTTTCCGGGCAACATCATCTATGTTGAAACTCCTTTTCTCTGAAGCGATCTGAGCGTGAAAAACGATCTGAAGAAGAAGATCTCCAAGCTCCTCGGCAAGTTCTTCCTCGTCCTGTTTGTCGAGGGCATCCAGAACCTCGTAGGTCTCCTCCAGCAGATACGGTTTCAGGCTTTCATGAGTCTGTTCATGGTCCCAGGGGCACCCATTTTCCCCTCTTAACCTTTTCATAACACGTACCAGTTTATACAGATCTTTCAAATCTCACCTCTCTAATATCCGGATTACAATATTGAATAATATACATATTGTATATATACTTGATTGATTTAAAATAATAAATGTTCTATTATTTTCACAGAAGGTTTTTTATATACTATTAAACAAGACCTGTTTAGTCCTGATTGTTCATTCGGGGTCCTTTGCAAGCGAGATATTGATGAAAAAATTAATTATAATAATTGTCCTTCTTATTGCCGCGGCGGGCACTGCTTTTTACTTCGGGTGGGTAAAGGTTGGGCCTGACGTGATCGGAGTAGCGCATTCAACAATCACCGGGACGATCGATTATCCTGTAAAATCAGGGAGAATATACTGGTTCTGGCAGAAGCTGGTCCCGAAAACTTTTTATCTCTATACCGTACAAAAAAAACCTGCCGCAGTAAAAACAAAAATCACCGCATCTCTGCCGAAAAGTGAAAAATTGAAGGACTACGGGCGCTTTGATCTGGAAATCGACGTCAAAGTACAGTACAGGATCGATTTTGAAGCTGCCAGAGGCCTCCTGGACAGCGGAATTCTATCTAATTTTCACGATTACTTTGCTGACAATATTTCAACCCGGGCGGATGAAATCATGTCCTCATTTATTATCGAGGGCCTTGCCAGATACGCAGACAATATAGAAAATTTCAATTACCAGGTGTTTGACCTGCTCGATCGGGAACTTGAAAATGATATTTCAGAATATTCATCTTTCTATAACCTGAAGGATGTTCGTGTTTCTGTGGTGTTCATCGAAGTACCTCAAATAGAATCCTATGTCAATGCGATAAAGAGCTATTCTAAATACATGGAAAACTTCTATGCCTTAAAGGAAGAAGAGATGCGGATGGACTCAGAGTATCTGAAGAAGTATAAGGCGGTGGAGTTTGAGCTAGGACGGTTGAGAAAGTACGGGGAGCTCATATCGGAATACCCGGACATACTTAAGTTCCTGTATATAGAAAAGCTGAGTGAAAAAATCGAGGTTGTTGTTCTGCCGCAGGATGAAAAAACCGGATTCCCGAAAATGCTCGAACACATGGAAAGCGGCAAAGAAAAACTTTTTCTCCCCGATGAAACAGTCCCGGAAGAATCTATTTTCCCTTCTGAACCCGAAGCAGAAAGAAATTTTTCCGAAAAGCCGGTAGAAGATAAAAAAGTTCCTGCCGGTGACATGCAAAAAAAGGGGATAGACTTTCTGAAATACTTAAAGTTCTGGGAAGTTTTTAAGCGGGTAAAAAACTAAGCAAGGCCGCGGTCTTTACTGTTAAAACAGGAAGTGCAACATGCTGCGGATCAGAGAAAGGAACCCCGAAAAATGCCGGTTGATTTTCATAATTTGTTCTCTGTAAATAAACTTCAGTATATAAAAGAAAAAAGTACCGGCACGGGCTGTATTCTATGTTCAATCGCCAACAGAGATACCGATGTTGTAAATCTTGTGGTAGCCGAAGGCAAAAAAACCGCTGTTTGCGTTAACAGGTTCCCGTATAATTCCGGCCATCTGCTGATCTTTCCAAAAAGGCACATAACCGACTACAGAGATTTTCTTGAAGAAGAGGAATTGGAAATAAATAAGTTCTTAAGGGCGAGCCTGGATGTGCTTGACTCGACCTATTCTCCTTCAGGATATAATTTCGGTTACAATACCGGTGAATTCGCCGGGGCCAGTATCTCCCACCTGCACATGCACGTGATCCCCAGGTACAGGAACGAGCTTGGCTTTATTGATATCATAGGAGGGGCTAAAATATTGGTCGAAAATCCGGCCCAGACCATGAAAAAGTTAAAAAAAGCTTTCGGTAAGATCTCATAAAAGCCCCGCCGCCGGATCCTCCTTTTTGTTCTTATCACTGTTTATTATAATTATAAGGTTTCCTTGCCCAACTTTTACATATATCTCTTCATCACTTGCTATATTTGACAGGCCCCTACTGTACGGTTCCAGAAACTCATTCCTGAGAAGATACTTGAACCCTCTCATTTCCTTTACCAGACATGGTCCGCTAAAAGAAACCAGTGAGCAGATACATCCCCTTGTTACACGCAATTTTATTTCATCAATTATATTGTGTATCTCGGTTTCCCGTTCGATAAAAACGACCGGGACCCTGCAGTGGGCCATGATGACGATATTTATTATTTCATGGTCCTTTCTTCCCCCGAGCGCGCCGTAAACAAATATTTTTTCCGTTTTCATTTTCAATGCCTTTTGTAAACCGAGCTCAAAATCGGAAAAATCCTTTTCCTCCGGAAATTGCATTACTTCAAATTCCCCGGTGATCATTTCACGCTCCAGTGAATCAAGGTCCCCGATAACATAGTCAGGCAGGATGCCCAAAGACCGGGCCATTAAAAATCCGCCGTTGACACATATGATTTTATCTCCACCCTCTTTTGTCATGCTCAAATGCTCGCTGTAAATTTCTCTATCAGGATTTAGGCTGTTAAGAAAAATGAATGTTTTCATGGACGGCTCCATCATTTCTGAACTGATTAATATTAAGACTATTTTAATAAATTTCTAAAGGAAAACAATATAATTCCGACACATTTCATAGGACAGGGACGTCCTAACCACAAATCAAGGAGGAGCAGATGATAATTAATCACAATTTGAGCGCTGTCTTCGCAAACAGGATGCTGAAGTTCACAGGATGGGATGTGACCAAAAGTATCGAAAAGCTGTCTTCCGGTATGAAGATAAACAGATCGGGAGATGACGCGTCCGGTCTCGCAGTATCGGAGAAAATGCGCGCGCAAATCAGGGGTCTTAGAAGAGCAGAGATGAATGTTGAGGATGGGATATCCTTTATCCAGACTGCGGAAGGATATCTTGAAGAAACACAGTCCATTCTTCAACGGTTGCGGGAGCTGGCCATTCAGGCATCTAACGGTATTTATTCAACCGATGATCGTACTTTGATCCAGGTCGAAGTGTCGCAGCTGATCGACGAAGTCGACAGGGTATCCTCTCACGCACAGTTCAACGGCATGAACATACTC
>DRHN01000179.1 GCA_011049595.1 Spirochaetota bacterium
GAATTAATGATCCTTAAATATCAAATTTTTATTTACGCGCATAAAACATCAACAATAAGGTCCCAATTGAAATTAATTTTGATTTTTACCTCGATGAATCCGGGATAGAGGGATATGACCCGGTCTTTGATGAAACCGGGGAGAGTGAAAACGAAGCTTTCTTTTTTAACATCGAAGATGAAATTGATGACACCTCAAATGAAAGTCGCACTCCTTTTGATATTGATTTTCCGGACCTTCCGGAAATAATCACCCCCGAGGACGACGTTGACACTTCCAGCGGAAGCACTGCGCCGGGAAATGCCACTGGCAACGCCGGGATACCGGAAATCAGCGAAATAGAACTGGAATTAACAATAATCATAGATGAAAACGAGACAGTAATCGAAGACACTCTATCAGAAGATAATCCTGTCACGGAAATGCCATCGGAGTAACATTCTCAAAATTAATTTCAATTGGGACCTTATTGTTGATGTTTTATGCGCGTAAATAAAAATTTGATATTTAAGGATCATTAATTCATGCCGGCCACCAATAACAGACCTTTCCGCTTTTTCTACTCGGGCAAAAACGACGGCGATACAAATATGGCCATGGATGAAGCTGTAATGATGGGACTGGTGGAAAATCATTCTTCGCCAGTGCTGAGAATTTATCGATGGAACCCCCCTACCATTTCAATAGGTTATTTTCAAAATGCCGCCGACATCGATTTTGAAAAAGCTGAAAAGGACGGTATAGGCATTGTTCGAAGACTTACAGGGGGCAGAGCGGTCCTTCACAATGAAGAGCTTACTTACAGCATCCTTTTTTCGGGTGAAGATTTTAAACCCTTTAGTAAAAAGGAAATATTTCTTTTTATTGCCCGGTGTCTGGTAGACTCGTTAAACCTCATTGGGATAAGTTCGAAAATAGTTGAAAAAACAAAAGGTGACGTGAGATCACCGAACTGTTTCGCATCACCCGCTCAGTATGAAATCGAATCAATAAAGGAGGGCAAACTTATAGGAAGCGCCCAGGTCATCAAAAACGGCGTGGTACTTCAGCATGGGGCGATCCCGTTAACCGGGTCTTATACCCGAATTACAAAATATTTAAAGACCGGATCTACATCTTTTAAACCGGTTTCTTCTCTGAGCAGTACAGCGGGTAGCGAAATTCGAGATGAAGAGCTTCTTGAATCATTAAAAAAAGGTTTTGGAAGCCATTTGATTTTATCGGAAGGAAATTTAAACGAATATGAAAAACTAAAAACAAAGGAACTGGCATCGAATAAATATTCAAAAAAAAAGTGGACTTATAGAAAATAATCTTACCCTGCTTTTGTCTGGGCCTGCCGTTTGTTTTTAACTACCCGAAACATTTCATAAAGATTTAATACCACTATCCTGTCTTCATACAGCTGCAGTTTTCCTACTTCCGAAAACCCGGTCAGGACATCTTTAACCTTACTTACTTTTTCTCCGCACCAGTTTGCAATTTCTTCAATAGTGCTGTTGAATGTTGTCGGTGTTGTGGTTTTTGGCGGGATATTTTTGTGCTCTGCGAGCATAAGGAAAACATCGCAAATTTTTGACGCAATATCCGGCAGTGTGAGGATCATTAGCCTGCGTTTGGCATCATATATCCTGTTGGAAAATACCCTGAGAAGTTTAACGGCGAGCTGTGGATTACCCTGCAGCAGTAAATTAAAATTCTCTTTATTGAATTTTAACGCCTTGACATCTTCTATCGCAATTGCTGTCGCGCTTCTTGGCTGATCTTCAAGAATTGCCATCTCCCCGAATATGTCTCCCGGTTGAAAAATATCGAGGGCTTTTTCCATATCCGACACGATTTTTGTGACTTTGACCCTGCCTGCCTGGAGCAGGTAAAACTCGTTACCAGGCTCATATTCACAAAAAATGATCTCGCCGGGTTTAAAAGTTGTCCCGAACTTCTCGATCATGTTAGGGTCCATTTGCATAATTCAGCACCGTTCCATTATATAATTGTTGCTTATGTTCTAAAAAAACCGGACAGTGTCACCAGCCGTGTAATTTCTTAAACTTAACCATTTAGTTCAGAGAGTTCTTTCCTGGCTTTTCGATCGACCTGACTCTCCGGAGGCATGTTTATGACTTTTGTAAAAAACGAAACCGCCTTTTCTTTATCTCCCTGCAATTTATGAACTATACCGATATAATAAAGCGCATCCTTTACATTTTCGTCTTTTGGATAATTTTTAATCATACTTGTAAAAGCCATAATTGATTCCTGATATTTTTTTAATGCTATCAGGCACCTTCCCATCTCAAATTGGATTTTTGAAAGATATTCTTCAAAACTCCCGCTCGCCGATCCTGAATCGAGCAGAGTTTTGAACAAAGAGTAAGCTTCTTTGTATTTTTCCTGGGAAAACAGGCTGATCGCATCATAATATTTTGTCGTCAGGTCGATTTCATCCTTTGCTTCCATTTCTTCATTCAACGAACCCACACCCGCACCTGCATCGCCTTTTTCCTGTATTATACTCGTGTAGGTTCCGGGACCTTTCCCTTCCAGAGCATCCTTAATTCCCGTAAGTCTCTCCCTGGCCTGAGAGGTGTAATTTCCGCTCGAATAATGCTTTAAATAGGTGGTATAAACATACTGTGCCTGGTTGTACTTATGATTCTTCAAATAATATTCTCCGATCTTGAAGAGCTCAGCCTCGTTGTCTCCGGCAGCATCGTGATCGAGAAAACCGCGTACTATCTTACCGAGTTTTCTCAATTGATTACTGAAAACTCTGAGAAAGTTTGTAATTATCTGTACATTTTTTATAATCAGGTGCTCAAACTCTTCATTGGTCAAAACCAGCGCCGTAGCGTCTTTTATAGCCAGCGCGGTTTCTTCGCGAGGTCTTTTTGAAAGCGCGGATTTAACTCCAAAAAACTCACCGGTTTTAATATTGTCCCTTACCTCTTCTCCCGTTTCAATTGAATAATAAACAAGGCTGACCACTCCGGATTTCAGTATGTATATATTATCCCCGACATCACCTAAAAAATAAATTACAGAACCCGTTTTATAGCTTCTAAGTTTACCCGGCACAATTATTTCCTATATTGGTAAAAATGGCAGTTTTTTTTCGAAACCAACAACCTCGCTGACCCTTTTCATAAGCCCTTTTGGATCTCCAATGATCAGTTTTTCTTTTCCATCTATATGAATTATCGAATAATTTTTCCCGGAGTCTTTAAATATATCGCTAAAATTATTATCACCGTAAAGTGGAAAACCCTCCATGATCACAAGCGCTATATCTTTTAGACCAGCGTTTACGAGAGATGAATATGGATCGTTCGCATCTCCGGATATCAATAATAAATCGCCCAGCTTTCCTTTTTCCAAGGATCCCAGCTTGTCCTGGATCCTGAACGCTTCAGCGGGATTCACTGTAATCATGTCAACTATCAATTTATCGTCAAGCTCTTCGTTATACATTTCTTTATAGATCTTTTTCGCAAATTTGATCTCGTCTATTAGATTCAATTCGCCCGAGGCGGGAGAATCCGTTCCTATCGACATATTGATTCCCGCTTTGTGTATTTCCTTTACCTTTGCGGTTCTCTTAAACATAAAATAATTTGAACCGGGGCACCATACAAAGTGGGCATTTCTATTCGCAACTTTATTTATGTCCCCTTTTGAGAAACCTATGCCATGCACAAGAACTGTGTGCTCGCTCAACGCATCCTGTTCTTCCAGATTTTCTATTCCCCTCAAGGATTCAACATCAAACCCCTCTTCAATGTGAGTTACATAAGGAATATTATTTTTGACAGCCCTCTTATGCTCAATACCGATGCCATCCCCCCATTTCAGATCATACATTGATGCCTCGTGAGAAAGTGAATAATCTTTCAAAACCCTGATAGGGAGCTTATCTATGAAAGGGTCATTAATATGATGGGGTATGTGATCATGTACAGTTGTTACCCCGGATATAAGGTTCTTATAGGCTCCGGCCAGGTATATATCAAAAGGATTATTTTTATTACGCTCCTCATAAACCGGAGAGTTTTTTAAATCATAATCCCAGGGCAGCCAGCAGATATAAGGGCTGGTTCCAATTTTTGGGTGATAGCTTCCGAAAAGGTGGTCATGAGCGTTGATCAGGGCTGGGAACAGGATATACGCGCCTTCTATGTCATAATTTTTTTTCTTCGATTTTGAAAATCCATCAATCCTGCCGTCTACTATCGTTATACTTGTATTGTGTTTAACTTCATTGGGTGTCACGATCGTTAAGGAACCTAAAGAGTACTCATCAAACATATGAAAAGATCCTTATTGGCTGTAAAATTATTTTAATGACCAAATGGTTAAATCAATAGCCTTCTTTATTTTTAATTTTAAGTTCATCTCTCTGAAATTCCAGAGTGTCACTTGCGCATTATAAGTTTTACACTGATAATATCAGTTAAACACCTGCACTTAATATATTATATCGTCAATTATGGCTATTTACAACAGTTTAGATTTAAAAGTTTCCCGTGTACAAATCAGTTCTTGGTGACAACTTCGTTCACGACTAAGCCGGGCAAGCCCGACATCGTCGGGTTTGCCCGGCGTGGTCACCAATTCACTAAATTGAACCGTTTCACCGCGACTAATTAGTTCTGCTTAACTCTTTTTTATCAATTAATTATTTAGTTTTACGTTACTTTAGTTTATTACAACACGCATCGTCCTTCTAGAACTAATTATAAACGATAAAGGCATACAAATGCCAATTAAATGATCAGTCTTTTATTCATCTGTATATTTAACAATCGAGTACACGGGGCAATCGATGTTCTTCCGCCCTCCGAGAAACTCCAGTTCAACCAAAAAAGCTGCTTCTATCAAGTTGCCGCCCAGGGTTTTTACAATCTCAATCATCGCATTCAGTGTTCCGCCAGTTGCCAATAGGTCATCGACAATAAGCACGTTTTCCCCTTCGGTTATTGCGTCTTCGTGGACCGTCATAATATCCGTGCCGTACTCCAGCTCATATGTCACCTCAATCTGTTTGTAAGGTAATTTGCCTTTTTTTCTAACAGGCACGAATCCCGCATTAAGGAGGTATGCGACCGGGCTCCCCGCAATAAACCCCCTTGATTCAGCCCCGACAACTTTATTTATGTGTTTATCCTTATACCTTTCATAAAGGATATCTACCGACTCTTTGAAAGCACAGTTATCTTTCCACAGAGTTGTCAGGTCCTTGAACTGAACACCTGCTTTTGGAAAGTCCGGAACATTTCTTATCAAACTTTTCAAATCCATATTATCCAGCTCCCTCTATCTATTCATTAATAGTGAACTCTTTAAGGTCTTTAGAAAGTTTAAAGCTCTTTAATTTTCTTAAAGCGCTATTCTGTATCTGCCTCACACGCTCCCTTGTTATTCCCAGAATTTTTCCGGTTTCCTCGAGAGTATATGGTCCTTCGCCATCAAGACCAAATCTCAGTTCAATAATTCTTTTTTCCCTATCGCTCAGCTTATTCAACACCTGCTGCAAAAGTTCCTGAAGAGCCATAAAAAATATTGCATCTTCATGCACTTCACTCTCTGTATCTTCGATCAGATCGGCCAGCTCTGAGGAGCCCTCTATATTAACAGGAGCCTCCAAAGAACCCGGCTCTTGAGATATGTGCAATATTTTCACCACTTTATCTTTAGGAATTCCCAGATGTTCTGAAATTTCAACTGGTGTGGGTTCACGACCGAACTTTTGCGTTAGCTGTTTGGTAATAAAGTAGCATTTTTTAATCGTATTGAGCATATGGATCGGCAACCGGATCATGCGGCCCTTGTCGGCAATAGCCTTGATGATCGACTGCCGTATCCACCAGGTACTGTATGTGCTGAACTTAAAACCCTTTGTATAATCAAAACGCTCGATTGCCTCTATTAGTCCGATATTCCCTTCATCAATAAGATCAATTAAACTTAAGCCCCTGTGCTGGTACTTTTTCGCAATACTCACCACCAGCCGGAGGTTTGCCGTTACAAGCTGATTTTTAACATCGACCAGCTTCTGTTCATACATCCCCTTTTCCTGCTGATATGTGTGCTTGTCGAGCTCATCGATCTTGAGTTTATCCGCCAGCTTCTGGAGTGTTTCTTTAAAATACCTTATCTCTATATAGCACTTTTTCTCATCTTCAGGGCTTAACAGCGGTATTTTGTTGATCTGCTTTAAATAGTATGCGAGGGGATCATCTTCACCTTCATAGAATTCACGATCCCTATCTTTGGACCCACTATTATGCGATTCCATATATCCGGGCTTTCTCCATCAAAACTGGGAAGACTTTCCTTTAATCCTTATATAAATCATCATATTTCCAGGATCAATGACACGCTGTTTAACAGACAATAGCGTTAAGTCAAAAATCAGGTTTGAATTCTATTAGGCGCGTAAAACCTTAATACCAATTTTCTTGCTTTTTTGGCACAAATATTAGTTTGCAAGAAAATATTCCAAAAATCAAGAATGCGGCTTGTCGCATTAGGGCATTATAAGGCCTTTAGAACCCGATATTCAATCTAATATAATATATAAAACCGGGCAAGCTAAGGTAAATAATAAAGAGGATTTACAGGTTTACCCTTATAAAAGAGTTCATAGTGCACAACTGCTTTATTAGAGTTTTTTACCGTATTTGTCTTTGCTATTACCATATTACTTTTAACAGTTTGACCTTCTTTAACAAGGCTTACAATATTTGCTGAATACAGGCTGGAATAATCGTTGTCATGCTCTATTATTATTGTGTTACCATATCCTCTGATTGTATCCGATAAAACAACAACACCTTCCAGTACGGATACCACATTCTGAATACCATTCGTCTTTAAATCAATTCCATAATTAAAATCGTTTTTATGTTTCCCATAAGATTTCACGATCTCACCTTCAACAGGCCATATAAAGTCTAATTTGTGAATTTCTTCTTTGGTATCTAAAAGATTCCCCTGCACGAACAGAACCTTTGTTGCGTCTGGAATAAATATCCAGGTTCCTTGATAAATATGCACCACGTCCTCTATATCGTTGGCTTCTTTGATCTCCTCTAATGATATTCGGTAGGTTTTTGCTATTCTCCACAGAGTTTGACCTTCTTTTATTCTGTGCCAGACGCCTTTTTGGTAAGTGGTTTTTTCCTGCCGGTAGCTGTTTTGTGTTGTTGTGCATGAAACAGCCAATAAGATCAGAAGTAAAAAGAGAATTTTTACCTTTAAAAATATGCGTACGTTCATGGTTTTCCCGTTTTAACTAATAATCGGTATTTATGAGCATTTTGTTAAATTCCTTGACAATCAATTGCAGTATAATTAGATTACACTCTGCAAATAAAAATGGGGGCGTAGCGAAGCTGGTTTATCGCGCCGGCCTGTCAAGCCGGAGATCGCGGGTTCAAGTCCCGTCGCTCCCGCATTAGGCGCATGTGAAATTTATGTCCGGTGTTCGGTCGCGGGCAGTTCCTTTTAATGTGTTTTCTGCGTTTTACAGACGGGCTATAGCGCAGTTTGGTAGCGCGCACGGTTCGGGACCGTGAGGTCGTGAGTTCAAATCTCACTAGCCCGATTTTCCATCTTCTTATTCCATAACCCCATTTCTGAAAAAAAGCTGAAATTTTGAGAAATGGGAGATAAGGCTTCTTCAGACAAAAAAACCACCCTGAAAAGGGTGGTTTTTTCAATCTTAATATTAGCAGGACTCTCCTGGAGTCATCAGGACTCTCCTGGTGTCATCAGGATCCCAACCCCCTCTTTTTTCAGTTCATTGACAATTTTATCAATGATCTGCTCGACTTTCTCATGAACTTCATCGGAGAGCTCCATCGATAGGTCTATACTTTTCGGTTCAATGCCAAAAAATACGATATCTTCAGGGAAACCGCCGACCAGCTTCTCTAGCTTGATTGACTGCATTACGCCTAAATCATGAAGAGACAGCACTCCGCTAATTCCCGTCTCTTCAATATCGTTAATTTCACATCGATACACGGTCCCGGGAGCTTTGCCACTGAAAACAGTGTCAATAATAATTATTTTATCATAATTTCTAAGGCCTGACACCACATTGAAAAATGAAGTCCCCGCGTCTATAAAGTCAATTTTTTCAGTATACTTATTTTTTTTCAGCAAGTTAACCAGTACAACCCCGATGCCTTCATCCCCCAACAGGATATTTCCTATCCCTACAACAGCTATCTTCTTAGACAAATCTCAAAGCCCCCTGTTTATCACCTTATATATTTATGGTATGAATAAAAACATGCAAGATCGGGCAATTCGGACCAGCTCAAAAGGATTATTAAAAAAACATAAACAGTCTTTCATAGAATTCATAAGTGTGAGTAAAAGATTTTGTAAAATAATCGATGATCTCTACATTTTCGAACATAAGTGCAATAGTCAGCGCGGCAACAATGAGGGACCATGTAAATATGAAAACCAGAGATGAAAAATATCCATATCTTTTCATATCAGGCTGATCGATCTGTACATAATGGATAGTCGCAATAACGTGAAAGGAAAGTGAAACACCAATAACAAAATAAAAAATACCCGAAAGTACAGAGCTTAAAAAAAAGATCTTGAGTATTTTATAAAAGGCTATCAATGCAATAGTGTAAAGCGGAAAAGAATAAGGAGCAAGGGCAATTATCATATTGATTTTTTCAGTTCTTACATATCCCTCATTTTTTCTGATTGATACACTTTTTATCTTTACACCGCTCATAAATGCAAATAAGACATGCGACAGCTCATGCTCAAGTATATAACTCTTTACAGGGGGACCGAATAAAAGGAAAACAACAACAAAAATTAAAAACCCTGCAGTAGAAAAAAGTATCTCCGGGGTAAATCGTTTGTAATTATTAAACAGGACAGGGACATCCATTACCAGAGATATAAAGAGCGGAATAATACCCAGGGACAATAAAAAAAGGAATGATTTAAGAAGTATCTTTTTGTTTCTTTTTTTTCTTTTTGTTTTTCTTATCTTTCTCTTCAACTATCTTGTTTAACATATCCTTGGCTAATTTTTTTGAAGCCGGGTCCTGATATTCATTCAACACTTCCCTAAAATATATTTCGGCCGTATCGTACTCTTTTTGAACAAAATAAGAATAACCGATTTCATAATTTGCCCAGGCGCTCGCCCTCAAATTATCCGGATAGTGTTTAAGAATAGCTTTGTAAGCAGTAATAGTATTATCGTAGCGCTCATTATCGTACTCTTTTTGCGCTATTTTCTCGTATTCGGTGATTGTCAGAGGCTCACCAGTATCACTGTACAGTGCCGGCATCCTGGTCGCACAGGAGATCATAAACCAGCCAAAGACCAGAAGAAACGGAAAATATAAATAGTTGTATTTTTTCATTATGAAGATCGGTTTGATTTAATAAGAGTATATTTCATCTTTTATCGGGAGATTTTTCCGTAATTCCTTTATAAAAGATTTTTCATCCCCCATGGGATCGTAATTTTTACACTCATCAAGCGTCCTTCTGACTATGGTAAAATATTTATAGATTTTTTCTTCACCTGATTTTTTTTTCCACATCCCGTTTATACACCTGACCCTGAGCACATAGGAACTCTGCTCGCCTACAGATTGTTTAAACAGCACACAATGACGGCAGTTCGCACAATAAATCTTGTTACCGTCTTTGCCATCATAATCATCTTCAAAGGAATCTTCAAGAATATCAGCAACCATCTTAACCCCGGAAACATAGATCTCTATTTGGATAAAATATACCACAATTAAAAAAAGTCAACAACAATTTAGTCTTGACAGCCTATTCATTTACCTATAATATAACGTTCAACGGGGGTGTAGCTCAGTTGGGAGAGCACTTGAATGGCATTCAAGGGGTCAGGGGTTCGAATCCCCTCACCTCCAAAACACGC
>DRHN01000180.1 GCA_011049595.1 Spirochaetota bacterium
CCTGGAAAACGACGTGAAAAACCCCTACATCGACAACCTCGATTACAGCCTGAAGGGAGATTCGGTCATACTCTTCGGGACAGGGGGGCCGATGGGCCAGATGCACATACAGCTCATTATGGAAAACCCGACACCGCCAAAGATTGTCATCGCAACCGACATTGCGGAAGACAGGCTCAATGTGCTTAAAGAAAATTTCGAACCTCTCGCCAAAGAAAAGGGGATAAAATACTACGCGTTAAACCCGAATGATTTCTCAAGCCCCGACGCATTCAGGAAGGAAATAATGAGGATAAACGGCGGCAAATTATTCGACTATGTGGTCTGCCTTGCAGCCATACCGGCCGTTATAGAAGACGCCGCTTCATACCTGGGTGACAGGGCAATACTGAACATATTCGCCGGTGTCTCAAAAGGCACTATAGCGAACCTCAACATTAAGGATGCTGCCGCAAAATCTGTCCGGTACATAGGTTCGAGCGGCTCCACACTCTCGGACATGGTGTACACGCTGAGAAGAGTGGAAGACTCGGGGCTCAACACCGACAGCTCGGTGGCAGGCGTAGCGGGGATGAACGACGTGTGGAACGGTATCGACGCGGTACGGACAGGCTCGTTCCCGGGAAAGATCATCGTCTACCCGCACATCACAAACCTTGATCTGATCTCCCTTAAAGAATTAAAGAAAAAACACCCTGAGATCGGCAAACACTTTTCAGCCAGCGGCAAGTGGACAAAAAAGGCAGAAAATCAGCTGTTAAGCGATATGCTTGATATATAGCAAACACAATGAGGGAGACATTATTACCCCCTATAGTTAAATACAATGTACCTGAATTAAGGTCCCAATGCGGACAAGCCGCATTCTTGCAACTTCGGGCTTGCCCGACTTTTTATAATATTTTCTTGCAAACTAAAGTTTGTGCCAAAAAAGCAAGAAAATTGTTATTAAGGTACCAAATAATTAAGGAAATGAAATGGCGGAAAAAAGATGCAAGGTAACCTTTGAGCCCGAAGGCAGGAGCGTTTATGTTCTTTCGGGGACTACACTTTACGAGGCCACAGGTGAAGCAGGTATCATAATCAAATCCGAATGCGGGGGCGCCGGTACCTGCGGCAACTGCAAGGTCGTCGTTATCAGCGGCGATTTCGAAGAATCGGGCTCCGACCGGTTCCTCAATGAAAAAGAGATGAAAGCAGGCGCTGTCCTCGCCTGCAGGACAAAGGTAAAAAGCGACATGATGATAGAAATTCCTCTGTCGAGCAGGCTGTTCGAACAGAAGATACTTACAGAGGGATTGGACACGCATCTCAAGCTGTCGCCGAATGTGCAAAAGATATATCTGACCGTTGAAAAGCCTACCCTCGAAGACCCGCGATCCGATCTTGACAGGATCTGGGACGGCTTGAAAAATATATCCTCCGACCCGCAAGTACCGATCGACATCCTGAGAAGGCTGCCGGAAAAATTGAGAAAGGATGATTATTCTGTGACCATTGTTTTAAACGCCGATGAAATCGTGGGGATAGAGACCGGCGACAAATCCGCAACGAACTACGGTGTCGCTTTTGACATCGGCACGACGACCGTGGTCGGTTACCTGCACGAACTAAACACAGGAAAACAGCTCTCGGTAGCATCCCGCACCAACCCGCAAACGAGCTACGGGGATGACGTGATAACAAGAATAAACCACACGAACACAGCCAAAGACGGCCTCAACGACCTGCACGTCCGGATCATCTCATGCATGAACGAAATAATAGACGAACTTGCGGATGACGCGGGGATCGAAACCAAGTTCATATATGAGATCACTACCACAGGCAACACAACGATGAACCACCTGTTTCTTAAACTGAACCCCAAGTACATAGCGCTCAACCCCTATGTGGGGGTTATGAGGTCAAATATTGATGTGCGCGCCAAAGAGATAGGCATAAACATAAACAGGTACGGTAAAGTGCACTCCATGCCCAGCATCGCCGGATTTGTCGGCGGGGACACCGTGGCGGTCATCCTCGCTTCTGAAATGCACAAAAGCGACAAGCTGCAATTCGCCATTGACATCGGGACGAACGGCGAACTTGTTATGGGAAACCGCGACCGGATTGTTGCCTGCTCAACAGCGGCAGGTCCCGCTTTTGAAGGCGCGCGGATAACCCACGGCATGCGCGCGAGCGACGGCGCGATCGAAAAAGTGATCATTACGGACGAAGATGTTGAGATCAACACCATAGGCGGCGCAAAACCCATAGGAATGTGCGGTACCGCTCTGATCGACAGCATAGCCGAGCTCAGGAAAAGAAACATCATAACAACCACGGGGAAAATGCTCAAGAGGGACGAGATCCCGGATACGGTGCCCGATTTTATCCGTGAAAGAGTCATCGACCATGAAAAATACAGGACCTCTTTTATACTTGTCCCAGGAAGCAAATCTCAGACAGGGAACGATATTCTCATTACGCAGAAGGACGTCAGGGAGACACAGCTCGCCAAAGGCGCCATCTTCGCCGGCTACCAGATATTGAAAAGCATACTGTGCGTAACCGATGATGATATCCAGGAAGTGCTTCTCGCCGGAGCTTTCGGCAACTATATCCGCAAGGAGCAGGCCAAGTGGACAGGGCTGCTCCCGGACATACCGTCTGAGAAAATACAATTTATCGGAAATGCTGCAGGGACCGGGGCAAAAATGGTACTGCTTTCTAAAGAGCTCAGGGCCGAGGCGGCTGAGATATCACGGAACACAGAGTACATAGAGCTTGCGGTCAGTTTGGATTTTCAAAAGGTATTCACCGACTCCATGTTCTTTCCCGAGTGTCTGACCTGTGAGTAAAGCGCGGCTTGCGTAAAAAAGACGACACGCCCACTATTTCCCGTAAAAATATTGACAACAAAAATATTGACAAATCATTATTCCTTACGTATTATGTAAAATGTAAGGAAGGTCGAGATGAAAACCAAGATCACGGATAAATTCCAGATAACTATCCCGAAAGAAATCAGAAAAAAGATGAACCTTTCACGAAAGGACAGTATTGAATGGACAACTGAAGAGGGTAAGATAATCATCAAGCCTGTAAAAAAAGAATTTTTAAAATACAGAGGATGCATACAGGTCGGTGAAGGTGATATTTCTGAAGATATCAGGGCCGCAAGAAAACTGATTGCAGAAAAAGGCAAATGAAAAAATATCTGATCGATACAAATTGTCTCATTTCCTTTATCACGGACAGGGACCCCGGGCAGCAGAAAATAATCGCGAAATATTTCGAAGACGCGGCAGATATGAAATGCGAGCTTGTAATAGTCGACCTCGTAATAACTGAATTGGTATATGTACTTGAAAAAATCTACATGATAAATATGAAAATTATTTCTAATATTTTACATTCTCTTATTGAAACTCCGGGGATTATAGTCCACAATAATTTTGACCTTTCAAAAATCCTAAGACTATGGCCTGATAAAATACGGGATTATGGTGACGCGGTAATTGCCTCACGCGCTGCCGGAGAAAAACTGAAAGTAATAACCTTTGATAAGGATTTCGCAAAACAACTTTCCCAAAGCAATATTTCTGTACAGAGAGTTGACAACTAACAAAATTATGAAGGATAATACAATGCCCGAGCCGAATATCTCAACGAGCCCGACCGGTGAAGAGTTTACACTGCCGGTAGAAGAGGAGTACAAGCAGGAGTTCGAGCGCCTTAAAAAGATCGCCGAAGAAAAACGAAAAGAAGGCAAAGAGATCGTTGTTGTCATGGGCCTCGGTTTTGTGGGTATAGTCATGGCAGCGGTTATCGCGGACTCGAAAGATAAAAACGGGAAGCCAAATAAGTTCGTTATCGGGATGCAGCGCCCAAGCGACAGAAGCTACTGGAAGATCCCTTACATAAACCGCGGAATTTCACCTATAAAATCGGAAGACCCTGAAGTCGACCCGATGATAAAGCGGTGTGTTCTGGATAAAAAGACAATGATATCGACATTCACGAACGACGCCCTGAAACTGGCTGATGTGGTCGTTATAGATGTGCAGTGCGATTTTAAAAAAGAATCGCTCGGGGATGTCAGCACGGGAAGCGCCGACACGATCGCTCTTGAAGGTTCCTTTGTCACCATTGCGGAACACATACAACCCCACGCGCTAGTGCTTATAGAGACCACCGTCCCCCCGGGCACGACCGAGCAGGTAGCCTACCCGATAATGAAAAAGATCTTCGGAAAACGGGGGATCAGCAGCGACCCGCTTCTCGCCCACAGCTACGAGAGGGTCATGCCCGGCAAGAATTATGTCGCATCAATCAGGGATTTCTGGAGGGTGTGCAGCGGGATAAACGATGAAGCTCGAACCAAGGTTGAAAAATTCCTGAGTGATGTCCTTAACACAAAAGATTATCCTTTAACCGTGCTTGACAGGCCTATCGAATCTGAAACAGCCAAGATCATTGAAAACAGCTACCGTGCCACTCTGCTCGCGTTCATGGACGAATGGTCGATATACGCTGAAAGAAACGGTGTTGACCTGAAAAAGGTGATCGAAGCTATAAAGGTCAGGCCGACGCACTCGAACATACTGTTCCCCGGCCCCGGTATAGGCGGTTACTGCCTGCCGAAAGACGGGGGGCTTGGGGTGTGGGCTTACAAGCACATACTCGGCTGGGAGGACAATATATTCAAGATCACCCCCCAGGCCATAGACATAAACGACACACGCGCTCTTCACGCGCCTCAGTTGGTGCGGGACGCGCTTCGAAACATGTCAAAACCGCTTGCGGCTGCCGAGATCCTGATCCTCGGCGCCTCATACCGTGAGGATGTCGGCGATACACGGTACAGCGGCTCGGAGTTTATAGCCCGGAAACTTACCGAGATGGGCGCTGAAATAAAGGTGCATGACCCGTACCTGGAGCACTGGTGGGAGCTTGAAAAACAGGACACCTTTCCCCACCCGGATTACAGCAGGTCCAGGTTTTTTCAGCGGCAGGGCAAACTGAAAGATATAAAAATAGAAAAAGACATGTGGGCTGCCATGAAGGGTGTAGAAGCTGTTGTCCTTGCTGTGCGCCACAAGCC
>DRHN01000181.1 GCA_011049595.1 Spirochaetota bacterium
CCCGAACCCCCCCTGCTCCGGAACAGCATATTCGAAATGGTCCACAAAAGAGCAGTTTTTGAGTGTTTCCTGCACCATCCCGCGCAAGGCTCCGGTTCCTGTGCCATGAATAATGGAAATAGTGTCAACATTTTTTAAAACCGCATTATCAAGAAACTTTTGAAGATCTATTTTAGCCTCCTCGTACCTCTTCCCTCTTATATCGCATTCAAACCCTCCCGGATCTCTTCCTGACAGCTCATAATCCCAGCCAGTATAGCTTTTCAGGTTTTTTTCTAAATCAGGATCAACGTTGCCTGCATCCACAGTAACACTCAAAAGCCCCGCCTGCACGGTTATCTTGTTCCCGTCTATTTCCTTTATCCTTCCGCGGACCCTGGACCCGTAATCACTGTTTACCAGGACATAATCGCCTTTTTTAAGCGGCGGTCTGTCCGCAGTGTCCAATGGTACGTCAAGGATAGATCGGCTCTCCCCGTATTCGTGAAAATCACCCTTGATCTTTTCGATCTCGTCCTTTGCATTTTTTATCGACTCCCTGGATGCCCCTTCTTCCCTTATCCGCATGACACTATTTTCGAGCCTGCTGCTGAACCCGGAAATGAGATCTGTAAACTCTCTCCTGTATTCCGCCTTTATAAAACGTTCCTTTTCCAAAAGGGCCTCAAGCTTTGTGTCATATTCTTGCTTCAGTTTTCCAAGCCTTTCGGCTCTTTTGGTTATTTCAAGTTCCTTTCTGCTCAATTTCAATTCCATTGTGCCGAGGTTTTTAAAAATGGCGTCAAAAGACCTGTCCTTTTCACTTACGAATTCAAGGGTCTTATCGAGTATTTCTCTTTTTAAGCCGAGCTGTTCAGCGATCTCGAGCGCGTTGCTCCTTCCCGGTATACCCATGACAAGTTTATATGTTGGCCTGCAGGTGGCGGGATTAAACTGGACCGATGCGACTGTAATGCGCTCGCTTGTCAATGCGTACATCTTCACTATACTGAAGTGTGTGGTCACAACTACAGGTATACTTCTTGAAACAAGATAATCAAGTATCGCCGTACCGATTGCACCGCCTTCCACCGGGTCGGTTCCGGCCCCAAGCTCATCGATCAGAACGAGGCTGTTTTTATCAGCGCCGTCAACGATCTCCCTGATATTTTTTATGTGCCCGGAGAACGTTGACAAAGATTGCTCGATCGATCCCTCATCTCCTATGTCAGCAAAAACTGAATCGAAAAGAAAGGTCACCATCTCATCAGCAGGAACAGGAAAACCCGACTGGGCAAGCATGACAAAGAGGCCTATGGTCTTGAGCGAAACTGATTTTCCACCTGTGTTCGGGCCCGTGATCACAACACCGCTTATCGGGCTTTTCATTATAAAATCAACCGGCACAACATCCTTTTTTAAAAGCGGGTGCCTCGCCCCTCTCAGTACGATCTGCCGATCCGCGCTGAATTGAGGTATACAGCATCTGTGCTCTTTCATGAACAGGTGCTTTGCGAGTATGACATCGATCTCTACAAGCACATCCAGGATATGGTTGAGCTCCCCGGCGTTTTTTCCTATGGTTTCGGTCACTGCGATCAGTATCTTTCTGATCTCATTTTCTTTTTGTTTCTGAAGCAGTTTTATTTCATTGTTCTTATCAGTAATTGAAAAAGGTTCCAGAAAAAGGGTTTCCCCCGACCCCGACTGAGCATGAATTATACCCGGTATCCGCCCTTTAAAATTGTGCTTGATCGGTATCACATACCGATCATCCTTGATAGTTACATGCTTATCCCGGATAAACCTACCTGTTTCAGGAGAGGTAAGGTAACCCTCCATTGTTTTTTCAATTTCCCTTCTTGTCTCTTTTAGTTTCCGGTTCAATTCGAACAGTTCCGGGGTGGCATCATCCCGTACGGTTTTCTTTTTGTCGATCGCGCTGTCGATCTTTTCTGTTACTATGTGCGGGACCCTTACTTTTTTTATCACTCTGAAGAGTGTTGCAGCTTCTCCGTCTGAAAAAAGTTTTTTTTGTGTTCCGAAGCAAACAATGTTTTCGCTTATGAAACCTATTTCCTTAACAGACAGATGGTTGTTCTTAATTTTTGCTCTTTCAACAAGGGGCCTGGTGTCGTGTATTTTTTTCAGGACCGGCAACAAACCATTTTCGATCGCCTTTTTGACCTCTGCTAGCTTACTGTACATCTCATCCAGGTCTTTTCCCGTACAGGACGGCTCTGTATCGGACATTCTTTTCATGGAAACCTCTGAAACGCAGTTTTGCGCGACGATATCTAAAACTTTGTTATAATCAAAGGCATCCAGATCATACATGAGAAAATTCCCCAAGGTGTGCTTTTTTTAAAACAATACTAATATTAGTATGGCTGGTCAAATATACCGATACTATTTCATCTCTGTTTCAAGCGGGTGATTGTTTTTGTGGATATCAATAAGTGTGCCTTTGTCCAGGTGGGTATAAATTTGTGTTGTTGATATGTCGGAGTGCCCCAAAAGTTCCTGCACTGTACGCAGGTCGGCCCCGTTCTGAACTAAATGGGTACCGAAAGAATGCCTCAGGATGTGGGGTTTTATGTTTTTCTTGATCCCGGTTTCACGGGCGCAAATCTTGATCATCTTCCATATACCTTTTCTGCTTAAAGGCCCACCGCGGAAATTGAGAAAAAGGCTGTCATCGATCCGGCCTTTTAGAAGGATGCCTCTGGACCGTTTGATGTATTTATCCAGCAATCTTCCCGCTTTGATGCCAAAAGGAACGATTCTCTCTTTATTCCCTTTACCCATTACAAGGATGTATACGCTTTTAAAATTGATGCTGCCGGTTTTCAATTCCACGATTTCCGACACTCTAAGCCCGCAGGAATACATAAGCTCGATAACGGTTCGGTTTCTAAGACCGAGGGCAGTATTTTCATCGGGGACCTCGAGCAGAAGGTCCACCTCTTCAAGAGTCAGGTATTCAGGCAGATTAAACGCAAGTTTCGGCGAAGAAATATTCACGACCGGGTCATTCTGCACTACATTTTCATCGATCAGGAACTTGTAAAAAGCCCTTATCGAAGAGATGTATCTCGAAATCGTTCGATGACTAAGCCCGGTTTTCAGGCCAAAGGCTAAAAAATCTATTACCATCTGCTGATCCACATTATCCAGAGAATAATCGCCGTTGACTGCGGTTTTAGATTCAATATATGCCAGAAATAATTTCAGATCCTGTTTGTAGGATTTGATCGTATTCAGAGACAAATTTTTTTCCAGATAGAGGCAGTCTAAAAACCTTGCCAGAAAAACGCTTTTATCCTCTTTTGTAACCGAACTCATTCAAGCAGTACCTCCCTTGCATATCTTCCAAAGCTCTTAAGAGATTTTTTTATTAAACAGTTATACAGCTTTAACCCCGTTTCCCTGGTCCCTATTGACAGCAGAGAATGGATGTAAAAGTTCCTCAGCGGATCGAACTTCAAGGAAACCCTTTCAGTACCCTTCAGCTCGCAGGTCAATATCTCCCTCATGTTTATATAATAGCTCTCGGGGGAAACCTTCCAGGCCCCGAATGGTGTGCCTTTTTTCGGCACAAAAGGGTTTACACTGAGGTGGAGGGTGCACCCCGGCTTTTTAAGGAGCCCGGCTGTTCTTTTAACCAGATCAGCGGTCGCTTTTATATCTTCGATCTTTTCGCCCGGCAGCCCGTACATAATATAAAAGCGGATATTTTTGATCCCGTGTTCAACGGACAAAGAAACAGCTTTTAAAAGATCTTCATCGGTGAGGTTCTTACCAATTTTTTTTCTAAGACGGAAAGAACCTGTCTCAGGGGCGAATGTAACTGTGTTTTGTCTGTTCTTTACAAGCAGCCCTGCCAATGTGTCCGAATATTCATCAGCACGCAGGGACGAAAACGCCGCCCTAAAGCCCATATCATTTATCGCTTCGACGATTTCCACCAATTCATCATTATCCGTCAGGACCGGCCCAATTAGACCGACTCTCCCTGTTTCAGGGCGGGCTTTAGCTATGATGCTGAGTACAACTTTTTTCCGCACCTGCCGCACGGGCCCGGTCGCGCATCTTGTAGCGCAGAATAGGCATGTTCCTCTGCAACCCCGGACAATTTCTATAAGGAACATGTTCGAAAACTCGGTGCCGCCTGTCAGCACGACTGAATGGGCCGGTTGAGCTATATCTTTCAAGATCGATCTTTTTGGGGCAGATGTTTTTCCCGCATTTCCGCTATTTCCGGCTATATATACCCCGTCCACAGCCGATAATTCTTCGAACAGCCTGTAGGACATGGGAATATCATTCTTGTGTGTTCGGCCCGGAATTTTTCTCCCGGTGACGAAAATCTTTTGAACTAAAATATACAGGATCTTTTCCAGGTTTTCTTCCATGTCGCCTATAAACACAATATCTGAAAACGCGGAAATTATTTCAGGATTTGCCGTAACCGCAATGCCTCCGGTGATCACAACAGCGCCCGGTCTACGGCTGTCTTGCTGTCTCTCGTTGCACAGGGGCGGGATCGATGAGATCATAAGCATTTTTATCAGATTTATATAATCCAGTTCGAACGAAACTGAAAAAAACACTGCGTCGAAACCTTTCAGTGAGGGACCAGCATAGGAGAACAGCTTTGCTTTCCGCGGGTTGTCCATATCCGGTGAGTATAGCATGTTGCCCCTTTCTAGAAAAAATCGGGCTGCCCGTAAACCGTGGAAGGATGATATTCGATTAAAGAGGTTGTGAAAACCAAGGTTGCTCATCCCGGTGTAATAGGAATGCGGGTAGCACACAGCAATTTTGAAACGCCCGGTATCCGGGTAAATATAGAGGAATTTTTCCTTTGCGGGTTTTCTAATCAGCTTTCCTCCTCAAAAACGCGGGTATATCGTAGTCATCTTCTTTAAACCGGTTTTTCAGGACCCCTCTGCCGGCAATCGGAAGCTCACTCATGTCCGAAATTTTCTGCCTCTGAGGGCCGAACTCTTTTAAGGGGTACACTTCAAAACTCTTTGTTCCGTCACCATCATCCCGTATCTCATTTGTTTTTGAAAAACCTGTCGCTATGACAGTAACACGCACTTCATTGCTCAAAGAAGTGTCAATAACCATTCCAGCAATGATCATGGCATCGTTATCGGCGTTTGCAGTGACAAGTTTTATAATTTCATCATATTCAAAAAGCGATAAGTCGTTGCCGCCGGTCACGTTGACGAGCACCCCCTTCGCGCCTTCTATGGTGGCATCCTCCAGAAGGGGATTATTTATAGCAATCTGGGCTGCATCAATTGCTTTCTTTTCTCCACTCCCGATGCCGGTCCCCATGAGCGCGCCGCCGGATAAATTCATAATGGTTTTTACATCGGCAAAATCAATATTGATCACACCCGGGATGGATATCAGATCGGAAATACCCTGTACTCCCTGTCGCAGCACTTCATCCGCCAGACGGAACGAATCAATAATAGAAGTCTTCTTGTCTATTATCTCAAGGAGCTGCTGATTAGGTATCACGATAAGCGTGTCAACAACTTCCATGAGTTTCGCGATCCCTTCTTCAGCCAACTCCATTTTTCTCATCAACTCAAAATGAAAAGGCTTTGTAACTACACCCACGGTAAGCGCCCCTATCTCCTTTGCGATGCCCCCCACGACCGCCGCTGCCCCTGTGCCGGTGCCGCCGCCCATACCGGCAGCGATAAATATCATCTCGGAGTCCTGAAGGGCTTCCATAATTCTGTCTCTGTCCTCAATGGCCGCCTTTTCACCTATCTCAGGATCCGCTCCGGCCCCGAGCCCCTTGGTAAGCTGGACGCCTATCTGTATTTTATTCGGAGCTTCATTGGCATCCAGAGACTGCATGTCTGTGTTGGTCGCAATAAACTCAATATTCTTCAAATCAACATTGATCATGCGGTTTATCGCGTTGCAACCGGCCCCTCCGACACCGATCACCTTGATTTTGTTCGCGAGCACCGATTTATTTACCACTTCGATATTCATTGCTTCCCCCCCTGGTTAGTTAATTACACAAGCCGCTGCTGTAAACAGTCTCAGAAAAACTCATCAAAAAGACCAACCATTCTTCTTTTTATATTTGAAAAAAGCCCGGCATCCCTGTTGTCTGTAAATCCTTCCGGTTTCATGCTCAACCCGTACAGGACCAGACCCACGCTGGTCGCGTATTCCGGCGAAGAGACCTCCTCAACCAGCCCTCCTATACCGGATGGTATTCCGATACGGACCGGCATCTCAAATATCCGCTCTGCCAGTTTCCCTGTCCCTTCGAGCAAGGATGCGCCGCCGGTAATAACCACGCCGCCCGAAAGCGTGTCCTTGATATCCTTGCTTTCAAGGTTTTCCCTTACAAGAAATAGAATCTCCTCCATTCTGGGTTCAATTATTTCTGCCAGGACCTGTCTGGGCATTACCGCGGGCTTTCTGCCCCCTAAACTCGGTATTTCTATCATTTCCTCGGAATCCGTAATTTCAGAAAGCGCTATTCCCCACTTCCGCTTTATTTCCTCAGCGCGCTGGTTGGGAATCCTTAGACCGATCGAAATATCGTTTGTTACGTGGTTCCCCCCCATGGATATGACCCCTGTGTGCCGGATGCTCCCATTTTGATAAACCAGTATATCGGCAGTGCCTCCACCTATGTCCACAAGCACCACACCGAGCTCCTTTTCATCGTCTTTTAAGGTGGCAAGTGCAGATGCAAGCGGTTCAAAAACAATGTCGTTCACGGCATAGCCACCCCGGTTAACGCTTTTCACAATATTCTGCGCGGAAGCCATAGCTCCTGTAACAATATGGACCTCTGCCTCGAGCCTGACCCCGGTCATTCCCACAGGGTCTTTGATCCCTTCCTGGCTGTCGACAACAAACTCATGGGGGAGGACATGGATGACCTCCCTCTCCATTGGCAGGGCGATTGCTTTTGCGGCGCCTATGACCCTTTCTACTTCAGCCGGGGTTATTTCGTGACTTCTTGTCGACACGGCAACAACTCCTTTTGAGTTCCTGCTCGTAATATGTCCGCCGGCTATCCCGGCGAAAACTGATTTAATCTCAATCCCCGCCATCAGCTCCGCCTTCTCGATCGCGCTGGCGACTGAATGAACAGTTGACTCTATGTTGACAACCACGCCTTTTCGCAAACCTTTTGAAGGGGATGACCCGACCCCGAGGATATCTATGGATTCATATTCACCGACGCGCCCTATTACCGCACATACTTTTGTTGTACCGATATCTAGCCCGGCAATTACATAGTCATCGTAACTCATTTTCCGACTCCCTTTTTCTAACTGCCGCGTGGGAAAAGCTCATATCGATTTCCCAAACACCCTCAACACCATCTTTGTATCTATTGTCCAGAACAATTAAAAGGGCGTGCAGTTTTTCGAGTTTTTCAACAGTAACAGTGCTGCCGAAATAGATCTCATGGTCATTGTCTTTCACACTTACATAAACGCCGTCGTCGTTAACTGTAAATGATCTTATATTTTTATAAAAATCGGGGTACTGCCTTTTAAGTCTTTGCATCGATCCTGTAATGTCTCTGACCATAAAATTATCTAAAGCGCTTCCTATATTAATACTAATATCGTCATTATTTACATTTAATGAAATAAGAGGGATGGTATACTCTTCTGGCACATCGGTTTCACCAAGGACTATCCCTTCGTCGCTCACGCTGTATATTTGCCTGTCAGCATATAAAAGCATCCCTGCCTTTTTTTCCATGACATAAATTTTAAGAGTATCCGGGTAGATCTTTGCTATCTCTACACCTTTTATTCTTTTATCCTTCAGCAGCGAGGCTTTTGCTCTCATCTTATTGACTGAAATGAGCGATCTGACCGCGTCCAGTTTTAAGGCTTCAAGTATCCGGCTATTTTCCACGTATTGGGTTCCGTAGATTTGGACCTTCTTGACCGGCAGAATGACCAGTTTCTGTAAACCGCTCAGCACTCTTACCGCAAGCATCATCACCAGAATTGAAATAAATACAACAAGCACAAGCCTTATAATCTTCTTTGGGCGTATCGAGGCCTTTGTATATTCTTCTATCGTTTTTCCCAAATTATTTTCCCGGTTTGATAGGATGTATCAGCGCGTTGTCGTGATAGATTGATGAGAATACCTGCCAGAATGGAGTTTGCGAGCAGACTGGACCCTCCGTAACTTAAAAAAGGAAGGGATATTCCCGTGGACGGGAGCAGACCCGTTACAACAGCGATGTTAAATATCGCTTCCCAGACTATGAGGGATGTTATTCCGAATGCAAGCAAAAACTCAAAACCATCTTTCTGAGAGTAGGCAATACAGAATCCACGGTAAGCAAACATCAAATACAGAAAAAGAACACCGAGGACACCTAAAAACCCCATTTCCTCGGCGATTATTGCGAATATAAAATCTGTATGCGGGATCGGCAGGTACTTCATCTTCTGCACACTTCTCCCCAGGCCGGCACCGGCCAATCCGCCAAAAGCAAATGCCTTAAAGGACTGTATGATCTGATATCCTTTGTCAGTCGGATCGGACCATGGGTTGATAAAGCCCATTATCCTTTCTTTTCTGTAACCCTTTCCGCTCACCATCAGGAACAGCGCGGGTATTGAAACCATAAAAAGCGAAATGATGGACGCAAAGCGTATTCCCGAAATAAAAAACATTAAAATAGAAATAAAAAAAAGTATGAACGCTGTGGAAAAATCAGGCTCAAGGAAAACGAGAAATGATATTACAGAAATAACGAGAAAGGGAGGTAAAAAGCCTCTGTAAAAATCATTGAGCCTGCCTGATTTCCTGGAAAGTATCGAAGCCATGTAAATAATAAGCACAATTTTCGCGAACTCGGATGGTTGAAACCCCATCGAAAAAATCCTGAACCAGCGTCTGGAAGGGTGGATGATCCCAAGACGCAAAAGTGGAGGGAATAGAAGTAAAAGAAGCAGAATGATGATCCCCCATACAAGTATCTTTTTTATCTTTTCAAGTACCGAATAATCGATGAAGATAAACAAAAGGCACGCAGATAGAGAAAGTGCGGCCCACATAACCTGCCGCTTTAAAAAATACACATAGTCATGCACCTTCAGGCCTTCGTTTATGCTCGCGCTGAACACCATGACAATACCGATCCCGTAAAAGATCACAATAATTGAAAGAAGAACGTAATCCAGTTCACTCTTGTTATATCTTTCAAGAACCGCCAGTCGGTTATCAGGAACCGCTCGACGGTTATCAGGAACCGCTCGACGGTTATCAGGGTCAATCTTTTGCTTTTCTTCACCAGCTTTTGCGGACATCTAAGCCTTCATTGAATCTTTAATGTGCTCAAAGCGACCAGAGCGAGTATAGCGCCGACAATCCAGAACCTGGCTATGATCTTTGATTCATGCCATCCCTTTAATTCAAAATGATGATGAAGTGGCGCCATCAGGAACACTCTCTTTCGGGTCGTCTTAAAAAAAAGGACTTGAATAATAACCGAAAGGATCTCCGCTACAAAAACACCTCCGACAATTATCAGCAGTATCTCTTTTTTTATAAGTAAAGAAATAATGCCGATAGCACCCCCGAGTGAGAGAGATCCGGTGTCTCCCATAAAGATCTCTGCAGGGTGGCTGTTAAACCAGAGAAACCCTACACACGCGCCAAGAACACTCATGCTGAAAACCGTGAGCTCACCGCTGCCGGGGATATATGGAATTCTTAGATAGCTCGCGATGTTCACGTGCCCGGACAGATAGCATATCCCGGCATAGGCTGAAATGACGAATATGACCAGCCCTACAGCAAGCCCGTCAAGCCCGTCGGTAATGTTTACAGCATTTGTTGTCCCGACAAGCAGCAGGATACCGAAAGGTATATAAAAATAAGAAAGATCAACAACCGGTTCGGTAATAAAAGGAACATACAAAAGTGTCGTTATTTCGGTTTTTTCAGGTCCGAAATATATATAGCTGACAACCGCTGCGGATACAAGAAGCTGTGTAAACAGCTTGAAACGCCCGTGCAGACCTTTTGAGCTTTTCCTCACAAATTTAAGATAATCATCAAAAAAACCGATCACGCCAAACCCTATCGTGGCCACAGTGGCCAGTATCGTGTAGCGGTTTGAAAAATTACCCCAGAGAATAATTGACGACAGCACCGACATCATCATGAGAATACCGCCCATCGACGGTGTTCCCGCTTTCTGTCCATGCCTCTCCGGTGTATCTTCCCGCACCGTTTCCCCGATGCCCAACCGTTTCAGTTTTTCTATGATCGGAGGCCCAAAAATAAAACAGATCAGGACAGCCGTAACGGTTGCGTATACCGCCCGGAAGGTGATATACCTGAATACATTAAAGGCAAAGAAATATTCGTACAGCGGGTACACAAAATGATAAAACAAGTTCCCCTCCCGGTTACCTAATCTCATCCCCGCTAAACTGCAAAAACTCTACTCTCGGCCCAGCTGCGAAAAGACCGTCCTGACCGCAATTAGTTCCTGGTGACAACTTCGGGCTTGCCCGACTAATTCATCAATGTAGACACGTGAAGCTATGCTCCAGTCAATTCTTTAACTACTCTTTCCAGGTTCATGGCCCTCGACCCTTTTACCATGATCAGATCCCCTTTCCGGGCTCCTTTCTTTAAACCGGCAACAAGGTCATCCAGATCCGTAAAATGCGACACATTATTAAACCCCGCGTTTTTACAGGCGCTGACTGTTGCCGCGATCTCCATGCCGTATGCAAAAAGCGCTGCTATACCGCTTTCAACAATTCTTTCCCCTACAAGCCTGTGGTAACAGCCGGATTTTGCCCCCAGTTCCAGCATATCACCGAGGACAAGTATCTTTCTACCTGAGGCCGGTATGCTGTCAATGAACTTTATCGACGCAAATACCGATAGAGGGTTAGCGTTATAGCTTTCATCGATTACGGTAAAATCATCCAAATTATAAACGCACCCTCTGCCCGCTAAACCGGTACAGCTTTCAATACCGCGCTTTATTTCAACGATTGTCAGACCAAAGTATAATCCCAATAGCGCTGCGGCTACCGCATTGAGGATCCCATGCTCTCCGAACACCTTTGCCCTGATCGTTTCACCCGCCAGTATAAACTCTGAACCGTCAAGCCCTGCTTTGAGGATCCTTTCCGGAAAAAGATCCCCCTTTCTTAATCCAAAACTTCTTACATCGGCTTTTATACCGCTTTTTAAATATTCAAAATATTTGTCCTCGGCATTCAAGAACACAGTACCTTTACTATCGAGCACCTCTATAGCCTGTTTTTTTTCCCGGGCTATTTTCTCCTCGCTGTTGAAAAAACCGATATGCGCCGGGCCTATATTCGTAATAAGCGTGAAATTCTGGCGAACAATTTCCGATAAATACGCTATTTCTCCAGGATGATTTGTCCCGAGTTCCTGCACCAGAAAATCTGTTTCTTCGTCGACGTCAAGTACTGTTTTGAGCACCCCTATATCATTGTTGAAACTCCCGGCGCTTGAAACGACATTGAACCGGCCTGCAATTATCGACGTGATCAGTTGCTTTGTCGTTGTTTTTCCGGCCGAACCGGTTATTGCTATCTTCTTTACAGAAAAATCTTCGAGGTATCTCTTTGCTATTTTTCCAAGCACTTTCCTCGAATCTTTAACACCTACAAATAATAGCTCCGGATATTCGGCCAGGAACTGGTTAAGATCGTCGATCTTTCCTGATTCGAAAATCACACAGCTGGCTTCATTCTTCAGCGCATCAGCGATAAAGGAATGACCGTCATATCTATCACCCCTCAGGGCAATAAATAATTCCCCCTTTTTAAAAGAACGTGTATCGGTTGAAATAGATGAAACTAATTGGGCCTTGAATTCATTTTTATTATTTATATATGTTACCCGGGCTCCCTCCAGCAGACGGGCAAGTTTTGTCTCTCGCATGACATTATCGACTTATACCTTTGACCAAATTACACAATCAATATACTATGAGTTTTATGTCTTTATAGATGACAGGGACCATATCCAGTTTTTCCTGCCCTATCCTTTTGATCCTTTCTCTTGATCTTAATTTTGAGAACTCGATATTCATTAAATAAAGGGATTTTTCGAGCTCGTTTCTTTTTTTTGCAAGCCTTTTAATATCGTTATTTAAGAGGTACATATGAACATTCTGCCATGTAACACAGAAGATGAGGGCAAATATTATGGTGAAAAAAACCACCAGCTTAAAGATCTTCCTCAGTGTCACCGCTATTGATCTTTCTCTCATTTTCTAATTTCCGGTTTATGCGATTTCTTTTTCCCGATTTATCGCCGCTTTCACGACTGGTTGGATCTTGACCGCACACCTGAAACGCGCGCTTCGGGACGCCGGGTTTTCATTTTTTTCCCCCTCATCCGGAGTCAGCGGTTTTTTAGTCAGCACCTTTAGCGACCTTTTCTTTCCGCAAACACACACAGGGAAATCCGCGGGGCATATACAGCCCTTATTCAACTCTCTAAAAACAGTTTTAACAATCCTGTCCTCAAGAGAATGAAAACTGATCACACCTATCCTGCCTCCCGGCTTCAGGCTGTCAATACCGTCCTTTAATGCCTTTTCAAGAATTTCTATTTCGTCATTGACAAATATCCTGATAGCTTGAAAGGTTTTTGTCGCAGGGTGAATATTTTTCGGCCAGTATTTTCTCGGTATTCCTTTTTTTACAATATCGGCCAATTGGATCGAGGTTGTAATCGGCTTTTGCGCTCTTTCCCGTATAATGAGATGAGAAATCCGGGCTGAAAATTTTTCCTCGCCGTAAGCCCAGATTATTTCCGCCAGCTTCTTCTGGTCAAAACGGTTTACAACATCCATTCCCTTTAATGATCTTGCCAGATCAAGTCTCATGTCCAGGGGCTCATCTTTTGAAAAGGAGAAACCCCTGCCGCTCTTCTTGATATGGTACATGGAAACACCAAGATCAAAGAATATTTTATCGACCTTTTTCCCGATCTTTCCAGATACAATAATTTTCAAATTTGAAAAATTATCCCTTACCGGTATAAAAGTATCCCTGTGCTCTTTTAACCGGCTTACAGCGCTTTCCAGTATCCCCGCGTCCTGCTCGATGCCGAGCACAGTCCCCTTATTTACCTTTTGAAGAAAGTGAGATGAATGGCCGCCTTCACCAAGAGTGCAATCTACAACAATATCATCGCTCTCTATGGAAAGATAAGAGAGAACCTGTGCTACCATAACAGGATTATGTATAAACATGAATCCTCCTAAGTGTCCAACCTGATGTGGGTAAACCGTCTTCTCGACTAGAAACTTTTTTCGGCAAACAAAAGTTGTGCCTGATGATGCTTAAGCATCCTGCACAGCAAAGCAATTGATATTGAGGTCATGAAAACCTTGGAGGCTTAAAAACCTAAAGGTTTTATAGACCTATATCGGCTAACTTCTCTCCAAGAAGGTCAAAGCTCTGTTCATTTTCCTCCCTGTATTTATTCCAGTTTTCTTCACTCCAGATTTCTATCCTGTTAATCGCACCCAGAATTACAACATCCCTCTGAACTCCCGCGTATTCTCTCAAGCTCAGCGGCAGAGCAATCCTTCCCTGTTTATCAACGGCCTGTTCATTGGCAGGAGAAACAAACATTCTTAAAAAAGACCGGTCATCTTTTTTTGTAAAAGTGAGCCGTTCGTTCAGGGCTTTAACGATCACACCCCACTCATTTTTCGGATATACAAAAAGACAGTGATCAAACCCTTTGGTAGCGACCCAGAATTCCTCTTCACCGACTTTTGAATATCTCAGTTTTGCAGGTATAGCAATACGCCCTTTATCGTCGAGGGTGTGCTTGTATTCTCCTATAAACATTTCAATACCTGTAGTACAGATACAATTTTGGGGAATGATTTACACTTTTGCTTATAAGTATACCACAATATGGGATTTTTCACCACTTTTCCCCACAATTATCAATAAATAATACACTTATTTCCAAACTTGTCAATTACTTTTTGTATTATTTTATAATTTTTTTATTGAAGATTAAATGCCCGGACCGCAGGAAAAGATGGAAGGATTCTCATACAAACTTTTACCGGAAATCGATCGACTTAACGTCCGGAATGGCTTTTATGTCTTTCAGAAAAAGTTTCAGCTGGTAGCTGCTCTTTATTTGAATTCTAAAGGCCGCTTTTACCAACCCGTCCTGGCTGGCCTTCATGTGAAGCTCGACAATATTGGCGTTAGTGTTGGCTATTGCAGTTGTAATCTCCATAAGAAGGCCGGACCTGTCTTTTGAAACGATATCAACAGAATAAACTTTTGTTGTCTTTTCTTCCCATTCAACCGTGATCTTCCTTTTTTGATAATCTTTTATTGCTTTGAGGTTTTTACAGTTGGCCCTGTGCACCGTTATGCCCTTTCCCCTTGTTATATACCCTGTTATTTCATCTCCGGGGTGTGGATTGCAGCACTGGGCAAGATACATCTGAACATTTTTTTCGCCTTCAACCCTTAATTTAAACTCATCCTGATAATCTTTCTCTTTAACACTCCTGTCCTCTTTCTTTTCCGCGCGGGGAGTGTCTTTCGTGGTCTGATCCCGCTGTTTATGCGTTTCCTCTTTTGTTTCATGTTTACTGAAAAAAGCCCTGATCTTGTGCCTGGCATGGGAAGTCTTTATCACATCAAGCCACTCACGGCCCGGAGTAGCGTTTTTGCTGGTGAGGATTTCAATGACATCACAGCTGTGCAGAGAATTTCGCAGTGGAGATATCCGGTCATTGACCATCGCTCCAAAACAGTGATTTCCGATCTCTGTATGTATGCGGTAAGCAAAATCAATAGGCGTTGAATCGATGGGGAGCTCAATAACATCTCCTTTCGGAGTAAAAACGTAGATCTCGTCTTCAAGAAGCTCTTTTTGCAGGTCTTCCATAAACGCGGTGGGATTGTCCATATTCTCTTTCCACATTTTCAGCTTTCTAAGCCAGGTAAGCTCCTTTTCGATACCGCTTAAATTTTTCTTCCCCTCTTTGTATGCCCAGTGTGCAGATATTCCTTCCTCAGCTATCATGTTCATCTTATGTGTTCTGATCTGCACTTCCAGGGTTTTACCTTCAGGACCGATAACAGTTGTGTGTAAAGACCGGTACATGTTAGATTTTGGCACCGCCACGTAATCTTTGAACCTTCCCCTGAAAGGTATCCACAATTTGTGGACAACACCCATTATCTCATAACACTCCTTCACCGTACCGGCAATTATCCGAATAGCGAAAAGATCGAATATTTCATCAAAGGTTTTTTCCTTGTCCTTCATTTTTTTATATATGCTGTAAAAGTGTTTAGCTCTTCCCATGATCTTGGCTTTGATATTATATTTCGCAAACTCCTTCTGTAAAATGAGCTTGACCTTCTCTATATACTTTTCCCGGACCTCTTTTCGCTGCGTGACATAGCTCTTTAGATCGTTGTAGAAACCGGGGTTCATATATTTTAACGAAAGGTCCTCAAGCTCAATCTTGAACCTTGCCATACCGAGCCGCCCTGCGAGAGGGGCGTAAATATCAAGAGTTTCTTTGGCGATCCTCTGCGCCTTTCCCTTTTCCAGATACTCGAGTGTACGCATATTGTGCAGTTTATCCGTCAGCTTGATCAATATGATACGTATGTCATTCACCATGGAGAACAGCATCTTTCTTATATTTTCAGCCTGGCGCTGTTTTATATTTTCCGATCTTATCCGTGATATCTTGGTCACCCCGTCAACAAGATTCGAGATCTCCTGCCCAAACTGGCGCTTCAGGTTTTCAAGTGTTATTCCGGTATCCTCAACAGTATCATGAAGAAGGCCTGCCGCGATTACTTCAGCATCAAACCCCATTTCAAAAAGCATCCCCGCGACATGAAGGGGGTGAATAATAAACGGCTCGCCTGAAAGCCTTTTTTGAGATTCGTGTGCAGTGGAAGCAAAGGCGCAAGCTTTTTTAATGAGGCTGACATCTTGTTTATTAAAACCGCTCAGATCGACAAAATCTTTTATATCCAGAACAGCCTGGTATTCCATTGTGCGCAGCTCCTGGTCCAGAAAACAGTTCGCTTTTACGGTGATAACACGATAACCCGATCGTTCAAGCCAAGGTCCTTGACCACGTTTTCAACAGTGTAGTTTTTCTCCTCCGCGATTGTCATTACTCCGCCGAGTAATTCAGGGTCCAATTCCAATATCAGTTTCCCGGCCTGACTCAGATAAGGCTGTGAATCCCCTATTATTTTGCTGTATGTCATCAGACCGTCGGAGCCCCCGTCAAGCGCGATCCTGGGCTCATACGAGCTTATTTCTATCGGGAGCCGGTCGATATCACTGCTCTTTATATAAGGAGGGTTGCTCACAATAACATCAAACTCGACTTTATCCAGTTCATTAAAATAATTGCTTTTTATAAAACGAATGTCATGCTGCCCGAGCAGCCGGTTGGCGTTATACCGGGCCATTTGAACAGCCTTCACGCTCAGGTCGACCGCCGTTACCAGGCACCTGTTTAAATGATACCTGACAGAAACGGCTATGTTCCCGCAGCCTGTCCCGATATCCAGGAGAGAATCCGGCCTTCTTAAAAGCACCTGGTCAACCAGCAGCTCGGTTTCCTGTCTCGGAATAAGAGTGAAGCGGTCCACTTTAAAATCCAGCGAGTAAAACTCCCTCCAGCCTGTTATATACGAAACAGGCTCACCTTTCAACCGCCTTGTCCTGCACTCCTCCCACCTGTCAAGTTCATTTTCCGTCGGAGAATACATCGGATACGTATAAATAAACTCCTTACCTCTCCCTATGGCGTGCTCTAAAAGTAAATATATGTCTCCTAACAGCAGGTCGGCTTTTGCTTCCTGAATGATCCTGTTTAATGTTAGGCTTAAGGTCTTTTTCACTATTTTAACGGCCGATTGTGTTGAGCCTGTTTTTTATTTCTGACTCGGTCAACGCGTCTATGAGCTCATCGATCTCTCCGTCAAGGATCATTTCGAGTTTATAAAGGGTAAGCCCAACTCTGTGGTCAGTTACACGGTTCTGGGGGAAATTGTAGGTCCTGATACGTTCGGAGCGGTCCCCGCTGCCGATCTGATTTCTACGCTCTTTCGCTTCGGCGGCTTTCTTTTCTCTTTCCGCAACCTCGAACAGACGTGCCCTCAATACCTTCAATGCTCTGTCTTTATTTTTATGTTGTGACTTTTCATCCTGACACGTGACCACGGTCCCTGTCGGAATATGTGTTATTCTCACCGCCGAATCTGTCGTGTTAACACTCTGACCCCCGTGCCCTGTTGAACGGTAGACATCGATCCTCAGGTCCTCCTGGGATATTTGAATATCGGTTTCTTCAGCCTCCGGGAGAACAGCTACTGTGACCGCGGATGTGTGGATGCGTCCCCCTGATTCCGTGACAGGTATTCTCTGGACCCTGTGAACACCCACTTCGTACTTCATTTTTTTATATACTTCATCCCCTGATATGGAGAATATGACTTCCTTAAACCCGCCGACACCGGTTTCATTGCTGCTTATGTGCTCGACCTTCCATTTATTTCTTTCACAGTATCTGCTGTACATCCTGAAGAGCTCAGCCGCAAAAAGTGCGGCTTCATCACCCCCGGTCCCGGCCCTTATCTCCATTATAATATTTTTCCCGCTCAAAGGGTCATCCGGTACGAGGGAAAGGAGCAGCTTTTTTTCAGAGCCGGCCCTCTCCTGCTGCAGGCGTTCTATCTCCCGGTTGATCTCTTCCTTAAATATATCATCGTCTGCCGTTTCAAGCATTTCCGAATATTCTTTCAGGTCTCTATCAATATCCTTCAGTGCCCGGTCGTCCTCGATTATCCTTTTTATTTTATTATATTCTTTCACCATTTTCGCATAACGGTTATTGTCCGCAGCGATTTTAGGATCAAGCAGCTGCTTTTCAATTTCTTTGTATTTGCTTTCCAGCTCGCATATGCTGTACACAAAATTCCTCCACAGAGGGACAGTTTTTAATTAAAGAGCGCCGATATCAGTTTCAGCAGTCTCGGGAGCAACAAAAATCTCAATAGAATAAGAATAGCAAGAGATATAAGCGACGGGATATCGAACACCAGGTCGCGGTTCAAATTAAATAAATTCCTGATAGGTCTTACAGCAGGCTCAGAGAGAGAATAAACAATAGTTACAAAAGTATTGTTTATTCTCCGCCCGATCAGCTCAAATATCAATCTCAATCCAACAGTTATGAGAAAAATAAACAGAATAAAATATATAAACCGGAATAAAAGAACAATAACAAGGGACAATAGCAGTTCTAAACTGAAATAACCGGTTAAAAGGACTTTATAACTTAACTCCTGCATCAGGTACAGGAAATAAAAAGCAATTATAGGTGAAAAATCCATACTGCCTATCCTCAAAAATCTCAATCCGGCAAATAATTTCAAATACGGATCAGTCGATGCGTAAACAAAACGCACGATCGGATTAAACATGTTCGGCCGCAGCCATGCTAATATGACCCTCACAAAAATAAGCAGGATATAAATCGAAAAAAACAACCTCACCAGGTTTGCAACATAAACCATATTATATTCCTTTTTAAACCGCACAAAGATTTCTGAAAACTAATCCAGCTACAGCATTTTTCCTTTATATTGACCAATATAGTTATAAAAAAGAGTCACTTCAACCTCTTTTGTCAACGCAGCCGGTGCTCAAGAGAAGTCTTGCGAACTTAATGGAGAAGAGTTTTGTACGGAAATCATCCGATCTCGAAGGAACAACGATCGGACAGGCTCCCCCAAGAACAACACCCGCGGCGTCTCTTCCCTGAAGACATGTATAGGACTTCCATATTACATTTCCGGTTTCTATGTTTGGAACAATTAAAATGTTGGCCATCCCCGCAACCATCCCGCTTAACCCTTTTACTTTTGCGCTTTCCGGATCCAGCGCGTTGTCCAACGCGTAAGGCCCATCTATTTCACATTCATCGAAGTACCCGGTTTCAGCGTATTTCTTCATTAAAAACGCGTCAAGAGTAGCGGGCATAGCGGGAAGCTTCACTTTTTCGACAGCCGCCAGCATGGCGACCTTTATTTTTCCCATGCCCGCTCTTCTGGCGGCTTCCACAGCGTTTGCGACAATGTGAATTTTACGCGTAAAATTCGGCAGGATATTAATCGCACCATCCGACATTAGAAAGACGCGCTTTGTTTCCGGGATCTCAAGCATACCCACGTGACTCAGGATCCTTTCTGTCCTGATCTTCCACCGAGGATCAAGAAGGACATGCATAAAATTTCCGGTGCCCAACATCCCTTTCATTATAAAATCCGCGCCTCCTTCCAGGAAAATAGAAGCCGTTTTCTCGAGCACATCCTCTTCATCAGCATTTACAATCGAAATTGGGCCCAGCGGGATATTAAAACGCTCTGCGTTTTCCAAGATCCTGTTTTTATTTCCAACCATTACGGGGACGATAATATCTTCCCGGTAAGCAGCAGCGACTGATTCTATACTCGCCCTGTCATAGGGAGCGGCAATGACCATTTTCAGCGGCCCCAACCCTACAGTACTGTCCAGAAGATAGGCCATGTCATAAATATCGCCATCATTATTCCTCATCTTTTTTTTCACCCCCATCCGCAGCGCTGACAGCGAGCTTGCCGGATCGGCACATCTCAATAATACCGAGAGGGCTCAGCATTTTAACAAGGCCGTTTATCCTTTTCTCCTCCGACGCAAGGGTCAGCACCATTGACACATCCGATACTGCGATCACCTGGGCATTGAAAAGCTCTGCTATCTGGAGTATCTGCGGAATATATTCGTTTCTAACTTTTATTTTGACAATTAAAAGCTCCATTGCAATAAAATCACCTTCCTGAAAATCGTAGACTTTTATTATATCATCAATTTCCTTTAATCGTTTTTCCGCCCGTTCGATCGTAAGATTATCAGCGTCGACCACGATCGTCATCCTTGATTTACCCTCCTCCTCAACTTCACCCGCGGCAAGTGAATAGATGTTGATATTCTCCTGTGCAAAGGAACTCGCGACTTTGGCAAGGACCCCGGGCTTGTTGTACGCAAGACATGATAAAGTGTGTTTCATAATATCTCCTTTTAATTTTTATTAATGTTGACCAAGGATACTGCGCTGTAGTTGACTTTGCGCATGATTTCTTGCTATTATCTATTGTAATTAGTTTTTGGTGACACCTCCATGTTTACATGGCTTATTAGTGTTTTAAATTTGACTACGCTTACTTAAGATTATTACCTATTCAAATATATATAGTTAAATAGAACCAATTCGTTCTATTCGGACACACATTCATTAATATTGCAGAAATAAGCGGCTAAAGTAAAGATATCAGGAGAACCACATGAACGGCAAATCATCAATGAGCAGTAGTGTAGAATCGGAAAACTTCTGGGCGGAAAAAGAAAAGGAAAAAGGCGGAAAAGTAAGGTTTTTCACCTTTGCAACCTTTATTGGGAACACAGGCGGCCGGCCCGCAACGCTTGGGGGGTTGCTTTATCTCATCGATGAACGATTGTACTTTGAGGATTTTGAAAAAGACAACTGGTTTGCAAAGATAGTTTCAAGTAAAAAAAATTATGAAAAGATCGAACTCGAAATTGACAGCAAAGACATCGAGGAGATCAAAACAATATCGAAGAGCACAGCTCTAAACTGTATTGCCGGGATAATTAAGGATGAGGACACAAAACCCGTGTCTATCGTGACAAAAGCCCTTTTCCAATCCATAGTCCAGATCAGGATGAAAAACAGTATCTCTTACTTCCTGGACATTATGAGAGATAAAGAATTTGTGGCAGCCCTCAAGCTTGATCGAAAACCGTAATTTAATCCGGCAGCGATTTTGGTTAGTTAATCATCGGTTACAATATTCATTTAAAAATTGCACCCTACACCCTGGTTAAATATATTAAGATATTATCAGTTTTTTATTAAAATAATTTATTATTATCTTGACTTTTTTAATTCTAAAATATATTGTAATCCCATAAAACATAAAAAAGACTGAAAAATGGCAGATGACTGGTACGAGCTCACAAAATTAATCAAGGATCCGTCGATCATTGTCGAAAGAGTAAAAATTAAGAATAGAAATGTCGTTCTTGAAGGAAGCTTTGAACTTCCGCCCCTTGCCCAGCTTTCTATGGAAGACCAGATCTTTGCCATTGCTTTTATACGAAGTCACGGCTCTATAAAAGAAATGGAAAAGCTGTACAACATAAGCTACCCCACGGTGAAAAACCGCTTAAACCAAATCACGAGTCAGCTGGAATTCATTGAAATCAATCCGCCGGCTTCACAAAACGAGATATTAGACATGCTTGCCAGCGGGGAGATCTCATTTGATGAAGCAATTGGTAAGTTAAGGGACTGATCATGATACCGGTTTATATGAGAATAAAAGTTGTAAATAATAATGAAAAGAAAATTAAGATATTTTTCCCTTTGATCGTTCTTTGGATCATTCTTTTCGCTCTTCTTACTATTCTGGCACCAATAGTTCTGGTCCTTTCAATCATTTTTTGGAAAAAAAGATTGGGAAAAACCCTCCTTTTAATATACCCCATGGCCTTCAGTGTCATTAATTCTTTTTCTGGTCTAATTGTGCATGTCGAAAAAAGTAATAAAAGAATATCGATCAATATTAAATAACGGAGGCATGTCATGAGTATTGAGCAGAAAAAAATTCTAGATATGCTTACCGCCCAAAAGATCAACACTGACGAAGCCGAAAAACTGCTCTCGGCCATTTCCGGGAATGAGCACGAGCATGATGAGGCCCACTATGTTCACTCGAAAAGCGGTAAAAAAAAATTAAAATATTTAAGAATTATTGTTGAACCAAATAGCGAAAATAAAGAAAAAGGAGAACGCGTCAATATAAGGGTGCCTTTAAAACTAATCAGGTCAGGACTGAAGTGGGCGTCTTTTATTCCAAAAGAAACAAAGAAAAAGGTGACCGAAGCTCTCCAGGACAGAGGGATCGAAATAGACCTTTCAAGCATGACCTCAGATGACCTGGAAGAGCTAATTGAAAACTTTAATGACCTCACAGTCAATGTCGAGGGTCAGGAAACGATTAGAATATTCTGCGAGTAATTCCTGCAAGCTTCAATACAATAAAGCACATCTCACGTCAATAACTTTGAATTAATATAAAAAATATCTTAAAAAGGGCCGGATCATCTCAAATGTAAGCAGAGGTATTGTCACGCAGCTTAACTGCTTCGAAGGAGATATACTGAATCCAGGCCAGAAGCTTATAAGCTTAATAGATATCGACAGCCTCAAGGTTGAAAGCGATGTGCCCGAAGAGTTCATTAAAAACATCGGGCTGTATAAAGAAGTTACGATAGACCCTTTGGCCTATCCTGACAGGAAATATAGAGGCCGGGTAGTCCATATTTCAAGCCTCACGGTGATAAAAAAAGGAGAAACGGTTGTGCCGGTCCTCATCTCTTTGACAGACAAAGACGGACAGCTTCTTCCCAACTTCAATGTGGACATTGAAATTGAAAATTGAAACTATTGAGACATAATATAAACAGGTCAATTCATCTCAGCCGGCCGCTTCTGTCAACATTTTACTCAGATCCGCGACTTTGAAAGGTTTAGAAATTACACCTGAAAACCCGTATTTTTTGTATTCCGCCATAACAGGATCATTGGAATAACCGCTCGAGACAATCACTTTCACTTCGGGATCCATTTCAAGAAGAATTTTAACAGCTTCTTTACCTCCCATCCCGCCGGGGATCGTTAAATCCATGATAACAATATCAAAACGCCTGTCGAGTTTCGACGCATCAGAAAACAGCTTAACCGCTTCGGCGCCGTTTCCTGAACCCTCTACTTCATACCCCATACTCTCTAGCATGTCCGTTAAAACATTCCTGACTGCTTCCTCATCGTCCATCACAAGGACCCTTCCCTTCATTTGAATGTCCTGTGTTTCCAGGCGCTTTTCCAGAGGCAGCTCCCCCTCAGCAGCCGGCAGATAAATTATGAAGGTAGACCCTAAGCCTATATTGGATTTAACGCTGATTTGACCGTTGTGCCTTTTAATTATCGAAAATGCAGTGGCAAGCCCTAACCCGTTTCCCCTCTGTTTTGTAGTAAAATATGGGTCAAATATTCTGGCAATATCCTCTTCAGGGACCCCTGTACCCTGGTCGCTGATACTTATTTTTAAATATTTCCCTGATTCAAACGGACGGTCATTAGCTGTTACATTATTAATTTCTAATAGTCCCGCTTTGTCTCCCACCTCCGCGACGACGTTCTCAACGCTTATTTTTAGTACTCCTCCATCAGGCATAGACTGATCGGCATTGATAACTATATTGTTAAACACCTGGCTCATCTGCCCCTCGTCCACCTCAACGAAAAAAAGATCTTCCGGTATATTAAACTCACATCTTACATTTGAGCCGCTCAATACGAATGATGTAGTTTCTTTCAGAATTTCGACAATAGACGCAAGCCGTTTTACGGGAGCGCCTCCCCTGGAAAACGTAAGAAGCTGCAGGGTAAGGTCTTTTGCTCTCAAAGCGGCCTTCGCCGCCTCTTTTAACCTTTCAATTATGGTAGCAACCTGTATTTTATTCTCCCGCTCCATTAATATTCCTGCAAGTTCGATGTTCCCGAGAATCACAGTCAGGATATTATTAAAATCATGCGCAATACCGCCTGCGAGAACTCCTATGGATTCGAGTTTTCTCATGTTTAATAGTTCACCTTCCATCCGTTTATAATCAGTAATATCTTCTGAAATCCCGAGCAAATACGTCGGCCTATTATCCTCCCCAAAAATGGGTATCTTTTTTGTATGAAGGATCCGCTCTCCCCTGCTTTTTGTATTAATTTTCTCCTCAGGTATGTCCAGCAATGATCCTTTCTCCAATGTCTCCATATTTCTTGAAATAATAATCTCTGCTTCTTCGGGAGGGTGAAAATCGTAATCGGTCTTACCTATCATGCTGACCCTTGGAAAACCGAGCAGCTCTTCACCTGCCTTGTTGAAACTTACAAATTTAAGAGTTCGGGCGTCCTTCACAAATACCATATTTGGTATATTTTCAATTATTGAATCGAGAAATGTCTGTGCTCTTTTTAGTTCTTCTTCCCGGTTCTTGATGGCCTTTGCCATCCTGGAAAAATCCTCTGCCAGCTCGTTGATTTCAAGATAACTTTCCATCCGCATGGTAACGCTGTAATCACCGCCGGCGATTTTTCGAGCGTTTTTTACGAGTTGTGAAAGAGGATTAACAACTCTCCTGATGCTCAACCGCGAAATAATAAAGGCCACGGCAGCTGCAACTACGATACTTAACAAAATAAAATACCGGGTCCTCCTCACAACGAAAAAAGCCTCTTCGACAGACTGAAAAACAACAACTGGCCAGCCGGTTGATTCAACAACCGCTCCACCTCCTATATAATCGGTTTCCAGAAAACGGAACCTTGTTGAGTTTTTTTTATGTGCAAGAGTCTGTTCAATAATGGCCAAACTCTTTATGTTTACCCGCTCAGACACAAAAGTCGTATCCGGGAATGCTATGATCGTTCCTTCCCTGTCCACAATGACAGCATAATAGATTTCGCCTTTTCCCATAGTCGACACTATCTTGCTGAGTACGTCAAGGTTCCTTTCCGTTCTACATCGCCATATTTATCGATTCTTAAAATATTCTGGAGTCCCTGAAATTCATTATGTTTTATTATTGTAAACTGCAGCGAAGGAAGGTTCGCTTCCAAAACTTTTAATGTAGTTATTTTTAAACTTCAGGTAACTATCATTCTGGCTTTCACTGTTTAAGGAATGAGAAAAAATCATACCCTCAACTGCTGATCCACCGTTTTTTATTAAATCAGGTGTCATGGCCCACACTGAAGATACAATTGGAATATCTAAACTTACCTTCCGTATCTGCTGGCAGATCAAGGCTGTATCAAGAGCCCCGGCAATGATGAATATGCCTTCGGGCCCCCTTGATATTAACTTCTTTACAAGACCAGTAAAACTCTCAGGGACCCCTGATGTAAATGTTTCAACACCTATAACTTCTCCACCTATCTTTTCTTAGCTGTGTTTAAAATTATTATAGACACTCTTACTATAGGCCTGATTTGACAGATCGTAAATGACAGATATATTTTTTATTTTTATCTGTACTGCGAGATATTTGGAAAGATAATTTATCTGCTATCTGTCTGAAACTGTAGTCCGGAAAAAATAATCATCTATACCGGTCAGTTCGTCCGAGCTCGATGTGGGGCTTATCATCACAATTTTATGCGAATTGATCAAAGGAACAGCGGCCGTTGATCCCGCCTTCCTTGTTTGCCTCTTCAACCGCAAGAATTACACCGTTTCTGACGGCAGTCCCCATGTCGGACAGCTTTCCGGTGAGACCTCCGACAAAACCAAGTTTAACAGGCGGTTTCCCCCCGCTGCCGAAATTTTCAACAGCAGGAAAAATGATAATCACAAAACTGATGATGACATGAAATATATGTTTGTGGTATTTCATATTTACCCCCAAAGCAGGGAAGGTGAAGTATAAAATACTTTTTATGATTTGTACAGAGCTCAACTATATTAAAGTATAATTCATAAAAATAGTTATTTTCAACAATTTTGGTCAAAAAGAAGAGGTCAAAACAATAAAGAGGTTTACAGAAAAATTAACGAAACATAAATGGACAAAAAAAAACCCGGCAACGTCCTACTCTCCCACACAGTCGCCCGTGCAGTACCATCGGCGCTGGGGAGCTTAACTTCTGTGTTCGGTATGGGAACAGGTGTTGCCTCCCCGCTAATGTTACCAGGTTTAAAAAACTTATTGATTTCATATCCTATTTTTAATATAACTTTTTAAATAATATGGTCAAGCCTCACGGTATATTAGTACTGGTCGGCTGAATGCATTACTGCACTTACACCTCCAGCCTATCAACCTCGTAGTCTTCAAGGTACCTTCAGTCCTCTCGAGGAGGAAGGGATATCTAATCTTGAGGCAGGCTTCCCGCTTAGATGCTTTCAGCGGTTATCCTTTCCGTACGTAGCTACCCAGCGATGCCCCTGGCGGGACAACTGGTACACCAGAGGTACGTCCACTCCGGTCCTCTCGTACTAGGAGCAGCCCCTCTCAAATATCCAGCGCCTATGGCAGATAGGGACCGAACTGTCTCACGACGTTCTGAACCCAGCTCGCGTACCGCTTTAATTGGCGAACAGCCAAACCCTTGGGACCTGCTTCAGCCCCAGGATGCGATGAGCCGACATCGAGGTGCCAAACCTCCCCGTCGATGTGAACTCTTGGGGGAGATAAGCCTGTTATCCCCGGAGTACCTTTTATCCGTTGAGCGACGGCGCTTCCACATGCTACCGCCGGATCACTAAGACCTACTTTCGTATCTGCTCGACCTGTATGTCTCGCAGTTAAGCTCCCTTATGCCTTTACACTCTACGTACGATTTCCGACCGTACTGAGGGAACCTTCGTGCGCCCCCGTTACTTTTTAGGAGGCGACCGCCCCAGTCAAACTGCCCACCTAACACTGTTCTGTTCCCGGATAACGGTAAACAGTTAGAAATTCAATGAGAAAAGGGTGGTATTTCAAGGTTGGCTCCACGTTCACTGACGTGCCCGCTTCAAAGCCTCCCACCTATCCTACACATACCACACCAAATTCCAATATCAGGCTACAGTAAAGGTTCACGGGGTCTTTCCGTCTTGCCATAGGTAATCGGCATCTTCACCGATAATTCAATTTCACCGAGTCCCTTGTTGAGACAGCGCCCGGACCGTTACACCATTCGTGCAGGTCGGAACTTACCCGACAAGGAATTTCGCTCTATTTTGTTACTCCACCCTGATTCTATGGGGTGTGGCTGGGTCATTTCTGCCCAACTCTGCATGTCGCCATGCAGTACCGACTATATCTTCTCCATACAACAATGGAGTCTGGCGTATAGTCTGTGAGGATTCCAGAAACTTGGATGGCCGCTTTCGATTCATATGTTCAGAAATCTTAGCCAGTTTTACCAAACCTGTTTCTGTTTTGTGCCCACCAGCAACGATTAAGTCGATTGCATTAGAAAAAAGATTAAAATCCTTCTTCTTCACGACTAACTCGCGCTTTTGAAAGAACGGCACAATAATTTCGACAAGTTGATCAAGGTTTCTAACACAATATTTGTACATATCCTCACAATGGTTATCTCTTCGTGAGTTTTTGTAAATATTGCCGCATTCAAAGAAGTTTTTGATCTTTTCCAAAGCTTTAAGCCCGCTTTTTCCCTGAGTTACAACAAACTCTGGAAACACTTGCCAACCAAATGACATAGTGTTGTTTCGGAAAATACTTATGGAAAAGGTCCCTTCTCCGTCAACGAAACCTAGAAGCCATCCAGCTGTCTCTGACCTTTCCTGCTGATTATCTGCACTCACTGGATTTTCACTCCTCTTTCTAAGAGTACCATGAGATACTCAGACTTCCCAGCATATAGCCAGATTTTACTAAAGCATTGTATATCAATACCTTAGGACCTGTCTCTTATACACATCT
>DRHN01000182.1 GCA_011049595.1 Spirochaetota bacterium
AAGAGAGTTGAAGGGGACGTAGAAAAGGCGGCATTGACATTCATCAAAGAAATCATGACAAACCCTGCAGGATTTCAATATATTTCTTGTTGCACACAGCACCTACCCAGTAGGGCGGATCGTTGTAGAAAGGAATATCGTAAAGGCCTACAGGGTTTGTCATGATCTCTTTGATGAATGTCAATGCCGCCTTTTCTACGTCCCCTTCAACTCTCTTTGATATAAACAGGGATCCGTAGCTCACAATTGAACCAAGGACGAGCTTTGAGCTTGCCGTCGGGAATGGAGGCATAATAAGATAGCCTACCTCCAGCTCCGGGAAGTTGGTCATCGACGCGCCTACATTCCAGGGCCCGATGAGAAGCATGGCGCCCAGCTTGTTCGGAAACGATGTAAAGGGGTCTCCTGAAGTGGGGTCATAGACCTTGTTATCGACGAACCACTTGAAAGTCTCCATAGCTTTTTTGGCCTCGGGTATGTTGAAGTTCCACACATCCGCTACGGGATCCAGCATCTTGTCCCTGGCACCCTGCATCTGGATCATGTCCAGAAAAGTGTTGGCCGCTTCGGTGTAGGAGAAAAGCATGCCGCTTCTCTTGATCGACCCGTCGTCGTTGTATACCGTGAGCTTCTTTGCCGCGTCTTTCAAGTCGTCCCAGCTTTTTATGCCGGCAGGATCGATGCCGGCTTCCCTGAACATGTCTTTGTGGTAGGTAAAACCGAACGCGTTAGCACCTGTCGCCCATGGCATCCCGTAGATATTTCCGTCCGAACCCGTCACATTCGCGAGCGTCGCTTCATAAATAATGTCTTTAAACTCAGACACACTCATAATATCCGGCGTCAGCGGGTGGAAGAGTTTTGAGACATCTTTTCCCACAAGCCACTCGTCATAGCCGTACAAAATTTCCGGCTCATTCCCCTGCGCGATCGAGGGGATCAGTTTTGCGAAAAGATCGTCGAAAGGTATGGGAATGAGGTTCAGGTCGATGTTTGGATATTTATTTTCAAAATAAACTACATAGTCTTTCATCCAGTTTACACCGCCTGACCAATCCTGGAACCACCAGTCAAGGGTTACCTGTGTGTCCGGCTCCGCTACCTCGACCGGGCCTTCCTTTTTGCCTTTTTTATCTTTCTTGTCTTTATCATCCTTTCCTGCGATGAAGACAAAACCGATAGCTAAAACAATAAAAATGACCAATACGCTGGAAAACCATTTGAATTTTTTCCTTTTCATGAATGACCTCCACTATAAAATTTTTTATACCTCACTAAAACTGAAAAAATAATAAAAAACCGGTATCACCCCCTTTATTACGTCCTCATTTACTAAATCACATTTTCTGTTAAAACACAACAAATATTTTATTCCGCAATGAAAAAAATCATATATGCTCGAGGAAATCAACAAAATGCCCGTACAATTCCTGATAAACAGCGCTATTCTCATTTACAGGTTCTATCACCCTCTGCTTTTTGCCTGTAAAATACCGGCTTGCTTCTTCAATGGAGCCGTATATACCGCACCCGACACCTGCAAGGATAGCAGCCCCGGCGCAGGCGCACTCCTTTTGTTCCGGAACAGAGACAGGTATACCCGAAATATCTGCCACTATCCCGGGCCATACCGGGCTCTTCGCGCCTCCACCGATCATGATGGCTTTTTTTATCTCGAGCCCGAGATGGCTGAATATTTCAAAATGCATCCTGTTGGCGTACGCGACACCCTCGAAAACCGACCTCATGAAGTGCTTTAATGTGTGGGACGTGTCGATATGGAGGAATGAAGCGCTGCCGGATTTTGATATTGTTTTCGGCACGAAAATAAGGCCGCCGCTTCCGCACTGCACGCCTCCCGCTTCTTCATTCAACCGCTCGATGCTATGGTCCTGGGCAAAACTGCTTTTGAACCAGTCCAGAGATTCACCCCCTGATGAAACAACCGTCATAAGTCCGTACCTGTCTTTCAAGAGATGTATGCCGGGGTGGACTACATAGGTATCATCATAAAGAAGACGGTCGGATGTAGCCAGAAGCGCCCACGCTGTCCCGCATGAAAGCACACAGTCGCCCTTATTGACGGCTCCCGCACCGATGTTCGCGCAGTACTGGTCATGCGCGCCTGCGATCACGGGAATGTCTTTTTTTAGCCCCAGCTCTTCAGCTGCCTGCTTTGTGAGACCGCCCACTACCTCACCGGAAACAACGATCTCGGGAAGGTTTTTACTTTCGATCCCGTCGATCTCGATGAGCCTGCCGGCCCATCCCTTTTTTTCTATGTCGAGAAATTCCGTGAGCGCGAGGTTTGAGTAGTCGATAGTAAACCTGCCCGTGAGCTTGTGATTGATGTACTCCACTGTCGAGGAAAAGTACCGGGCTTTTTTATATAAAGTGTAGTTTTTTTCTCTGAACCAGAAGATGGCCGGAAAGTTAAGCCC
>DRHN01000183.1 GCA_011049595.1 Spirochaetota bacterium
GTCTTTAGAAGCGGCTTTGTAAAATACCATTCTATGGTGGAAAGTTGAAACATCTTTCCGATCGGAAACCCCCATACGAACACAAGGATAACCGTTGCAGGCAGGATCATAAAGATTGGAAAAAAATCACGATTTCTAATCTGCTGCCCGATTAACCTCACACATATACCCCAATAGGCTGCCACATTGTAGTTTATATATTTTTTATAAGGTAAAAGGAAATCATAAAAAGGAAAAACAAAAGAGGGGAAGAAAGGAACCTCCCCCTCCCTTTTTAATTAATTATTTTTGATAACCGGCCCTTATCAGGATGTCGTCAAGCAATTTATTGCTCTGCATCATTGACTCTTCCACCGTCATCCTTCCGAGAAGAACTTCGGTCAGGAAAGGCTCAAGTCCGGTTACATATTCTTCAAACTCCGGAATAATTGGAATAGGTTTCACGTAATTGAGCATTTCACCCATACCTTCATACCAGACGAACTCTTTCTGAAGCTCAGGATCAAAGAGGATCGAAGCACGGCTCGGTGTCTGCCCGAACTTCGAAAGCTTCTTCTGGTTCTCTACATTTCCGTAGAAATATCTAAGAAAAGTATATGCCGCTTCAGGGTCTTCGGATTTTGATGAAATTGAAGCGCCCCATCCGCCGGTAAAAGACCTGCGTACCCCCTTCCATGTAGGAACAGGAGCAACGCGGACATCTCCTTTTACAAGGGAATCGGGTCCGAGAATCATCGGCGCCTGATCGGCAAAACCTATATATGTCGGCACCTTTCCGATAGCAAAGGTTTCCATCGCTTCAAAAAATGAAAACGTAATGCTCCCGGGCATAAAAACCTGATCTTTGTACAGCTTTACGAGATATGAGTACGCTTCAATTGCCTTTTTATCATCCAGCATAGCATGCATGTACATCGGATCGCCTGCCGAAACAGGGTTATCAGCGCCGATCTGTCCCCCAAACCAGTCGCCGTTGTTCATATACATAAAAAGAGCGAAGTTAAGCATCAAGGACCAGTCCCCCCCCTTGAGGTTCAGGACAGACCCCCATTGATCGATTTTGCCATCGCCATCAGTATCCTTCATAAATGACTTGCTTACCTTCTCAAATTCTTCAAATGTATCGGGTATCGGCTGGCCCGCATCATCCATCATCTTTTTATTGTAAAAAAGCATAAGAACATCGGGATAGAGCGATAACCCGTATACTTTTCCTTTGTATTCATACATTGTCCGCACGCCTTCGAATATGTCATCATATTCTACCTCTGCCGGGCTGGACCAGAAATCATCCAGGGGTAAAATATATCCGCTGTCCGCAAAGTTGCGTGTTACAGATGGCTGTAACGGGTATATATCGAATTCCCCCGCACCGGACACCGCATCCATCATCCGTTTTTTAAAAACGTCCTCATGGGGCAGTTCTGACAGGGTTACTTCAATTCCCGTTAACTCCTCGAACTCGGGTAATAATTTTTTTATGGCCTCCATCTCCGGACTTGGATACCAGAGGAAATTTACCTTGGCGCCTGGATATCTGGGCCATTCGCCCTCTTTTACTTCTACCGCAGGTTTCTCTTTTTCGGGGGCATCCTTCTTGCCCGCCATCAGAAAAGAAGAAACAGAAAACATCAACAAACTGACACATAGAACCGCAAAAAATTTCCCTCTTGCCATTTTAGCCTCCATTATTTAATTAAATTGTACAGTTATTATATGCAGGGAAATAACATTACGTCAAGCTATTTGAAAAAAAGGGGGGCCCCTCTATTTATTCATCAGCCATCAATTAACAACTTCCCCTCTAACATCGAACGTCCCAATCAATATCCTCAGCCACACCCTTGAAATCGGTTGCTGTGAAAAGTTGGTTATTTTCGCCAAAGCAAGCATTATATTTTGTCCATTGGTCCTGAATAAAATAGAAGGCTGCGCTTTATTGCTCACAGAAGCCGATGCTGTTGGTGTCAGCTGCGGTGATCTTTACCCTCTTCAAAAAGCTCGCGTAGTTTCGGTTTTTCGGCGTGTTCTGCGGCACGACACCCCATCACCTGGCAGCCCTTATGGAAATGATAAAAAAAGCAGTAAAAAATTTATCAAAAAGACAGAGGTAACGCAATGATAGAGATCCTGAAAAAAAGGAGAAGCGTGCGGAAATATAAAAAGATCGAAATCGAGGATGAAAAGATCGACCTGCTGGTCCAGGCGGCACTTCTGTCCCCCACTTCACGTAATCTTCAGCCCTGGGAGTTTGTCGCCGTGACCGACAGGGACATCCTGGAAAAACTTTCACACTCCAAAGAGGACGGTTCCGGATTTTTAAAAAACGCCCCTCTGGGAATTGTTGTAACGGCCGACCCGGATAAAAGCGACGTGTGGGTGGAGGACGCTTCGATCGCGTCTATTATTATTCAGCTGACTGCTGAATCGGTCGGGCTCTCGTCGTGCTGGATACAGATACGTAAACGCATGCACAATAACAGTGTAACGGCTGAACAATATGTCAGGAATATATTGAACATACCTGAAAATCGAGATGTGGAATCTATAATAGCAGTAGGGTACAGCGACGAAACAGCACGTGCACGCACCGGGAAAAATCTAAAATATGAAAAGGTCAGTTTAAACAGATACGGCGAGGCATTTCAGGGCATCGATCACGGTTAAACGAATTATTACAGGGAAAAAAATGAAAGAGTATCCGGAATATCTTGAAATGGCGAAAAAACCGGGGCTGGTGAAGCTGGTACTCATCGAGTGAAAACCTTCCGGAAATAGATTTCGATCCCTTTTGGCGGTGAACCGGTAAAACCATACTATTACATTAGGAACATAATCATGAGTCTTGCGGCTTTTCTTCTTGAAACGGTGCTCATTTCCCTCTCCGGTGTAATGATGCCTGGCCCTATTACGGCAGTGTCAATCGGCAAAGGTAGTGAATCCCCGCACGCTGGGGCTAAAATAGCCGTCGGTCACGGGGTTGTGGAGTTCCCGCTCATTGCGGCTTTCTATTTCGGTTTAGGCAGGCTGCTTGACATAATGTATGTCAGGGCGGGGATAGGTCTTGTGGGAGGCTTGTTTTTACTTTTCATGAGTTTCAGCATGTTTCTCGGTATCAGGGAGGCCGAGTTCGAATCCGGCAAATATGCCTCTGCCCCGGTGACCGCGGGGATACTTCTGAGTCTGGGGAATCCCTACTTCCTTGTCTGGTGGGCCACAATCGGGTCTTCTCTTATCATGCGCTCGATCGGCTTCGGTGTTATTGGAATTGTGCTTTTCGCGCTTGTCCACTGGCTTTGTGATCTTGTCTGGGATTATATTCTTTCCACCCTCTCGTTTAAGGGCGGGAAGTTAATGGGAAAGATATTTCAAAAAATCGTTTTCTCCCTCTGCGGTGCTTCCCTTCTGTTTTTCGGAGGTAAATTTATCTATGACGGTGTAAAAAATTTTATCAGTACTGCAGGTAGTTAGACCGGCTGCCTTAAAACCGGCCGCGCCGTTCAGATGTACTCTTTCCATGTCTCTATCATCACTTTCAGACTCTCCCTGGGTGTGTCGGGAAATATAGCATCCACAGGGTGAAGAATAAACCGGCCGGTCGGCCCAAGAACATCCATGGCCCGTCTGACTTCATCCTTTATCCTTCCGGTATCCTTTGACGCCAGGGTAACCGAGTTCGTACCGCCGACCAGCGTCATACCCCCTCCAAAAAGCTCCCTTGCCTTTTCAACACTGATATTGTCCTGGACCGGGTCGACAAAATACAACACATCAACGCCTGCATCCATCAGCCTTTTCCCGAGCACCTCAACGCCTGTGGTCATAACGTACCCGAACTTTTTACCATTTTTATGCGCCAGCCCTGTCATTTCCGTCAGATGAGGGTAGACAAACTCATCGAACAGCCTGGGAGACCAGAAATCGAGGGATGAATACCATCCGCGCTGGCAGATCATGTCTATATCCGGGTCCGAGCAGGCAAGCTCGGCCCTCCCGTAATCGCCTTCAGCGATCGTGTCGACAAGCTTTCCAAAAATATTCGGGTTGTCCATTGCCATGAGCACCGCCCCTTCGACACCGGTAAGCCATATAACACCATCCATACCGAAGGCGACCCACGCCTGCACCGGCACACCGTTTTTCGAGCTGAAAGAGCGCACTATCTTCATCCTGGTGTTAAATTCCTGCCGCGCTTTTTCATCCGGGGCTCTATAAAGGTGCCTTATCCTGGGTATATCATCGGGAGATGCCACGGCGTGCTCTATCCCCCGGGGTATGTTGAAATCATCGAACAAGGGCACAAGGTCCGGCTGAACCACCCACCCGTCCTCCGGGGCTTCGCCGGTCTTTTTTACTGTGTGCGTTAATTTTCCCGAAGGGGTCCAATACTCCCTTGTCATAACCGAAATGCCGACCGGCCTCCGGACCTCTGCAGAAGTATCCTCCCATGTCACTTCAGGGTCGATTCCCCATGGAACGGACACCTCGAGCACATCGTCAATCCCTAAAGACTTCCACGCGAGAACGCGTTTAAAATCATCTTCGATATCCCAGGGTTCGGAGAGAACAGAGGTCCTTTCAACCCTTGTTGTGTACCAATATTTCACCTTCTTCCCGTTCTTATCCCACTTGAGCTCTTCGGGAGGCTCAAAACCAAAACACCAGACCGTCATTGGAACATGATCGTGGCTTTTTCCCTCCCACGCGGCAGTTATCCTTTCTCTGGAAGTCATCTTCTCCTCCACTGCTTTTATTTATTTGTGCCGGTGACAACCAATTATAATGCTGTCCGGGGTAAATGTCGAGTTTGAAAGTGTTTATTATCAGATGCTGCCCAGCCTTTCAGCTGCCTCGGCATCAGGGGCTGGTTATCCCCAGGTCCCATTGTTTAATAGATTTCGTACAACCGAAGGTTAATTTACTGATTAATTTTCTCATAGCTGAAGATTTCACAGTCTATTCAATTATTTATGTTCACCTTTTGCGGACCTGCCGGCTTTGGTTCAGAGCCGGGTGCGGTTATTCTTCGGGTTGAACTTGATGATAATTTTGTTACCGGGCGGGGTGTATGTAAGGCTGGATAAATAATGCACGGCGGTAATTATGCCTCTGCCGTGAGTGTCAAAAACACGCTTTTCATCCAACCGCAAATATTTATCGAAGTTGAAGCCTTTGCCCTGGTCTTCAATGGTAACGGTTATAGAGTCCGGTTCCGTGTGAAAACAAACTTTGACCGACTTATGCCTGTTTTCGGGTAAGGCCTGTAGGCAGGAGACCTCGTTTTCCCATATGTTATTATTTACAAGTAAAGTTTTTTCATCATAAGTAATACCGAGATTTCCATGCTCAACCGCGTTGATAAAGAGCTCGTTGAGGCCTATGCCTGCTTCCGGGATGCCGGCTGTATTCGCTAAATTGATGGCAAGCCCTTTTCCTTCGACGATAGTTTTAAAGTAAAATTCACCGTCCCTGAGCAGCCTGAATACATTTTCACCTTCCTTTATCTTTTTTAGAAGCGAGATCTTGAGGTTGAAGTCTCTTATAGCGGATTTGACAATGGATTGGAGAATGGCCCCCTGTATTGGTTTGGTCAGGTAGTAATAGGCACCAGCTTCGATGCCTTCTCTTATGTGCTCCA
>DRHN01000184.1 GCA_011049595.1 Spirochaetota bacterium
ATTATGTAGGATATTCGCTCGGGTGCCCGGTGGTCCTGGATCTTATGACCTCACACAAAGAAGTCAGTTTTGACAAAGCGGTTTTTTTTGCCCCGGCGATCGCCTTAAGAAGCTATACTCATTTGATCAAACTGGGCAACATTTTATTATACATTATACAACAACGACTCTTTTATACACCAAATATTTATTGACAATCTATTATATATTGGTTAAACTTTTTTAATTCTTTTATTAATAATCGGAGGATTTTTTTAAGATGCCCGAAGGAACTGTAAAATGGTTTAATGAAAAGAAAGGTTTTGGATTTATCACCACGGATGATGGCGATGATGTTTTTGTCCATTATTCAGAGATCGAGCAGGAAGGTTTTAAAAATCTGGCAGAAAATCAGAGGGTTTCATTTGAGCTCAAAAAAGGCCCAAAAGGTCTTCAGGCGATACATGTAAAGGTTGTTTGAGACATTATACCCCATTCCCGGTTTTCCCATGACATTATTCTCCTCTTTTGTGTCCGGGCCCTGTCTTGTGGTTGAAATGCCGGTTAAGATAAGCGGTCTATTAGAGTAGAGCTTGCAAGAAGCGCTTTGCTTCTGTGGGTCTATACGTGTGAATTAAGAGATTTTATGCAGTAAAAAATTTCATATGATATTTTCAGGTGAAAAATGCGAGAAAGAATTTTCAGCGGCATTCAGCCGTCAGGTGTAATCCACATAGGCAATTATCACGGCGCGATAAAAAACTGGGTCAAGCTTATTGATGAGTATGAATGTATCTTTTGTGTTGTTGATTACCACGCCATAACTGTTCAGTATTCTACGGAAGAATTTCGCGGCCGGATCCTTGAAGCAGCTAAAACGCTTATTGTTGTCGGTATTGATCCGGAGAGATGCACACTTTTTGTCCAGTCAAGGGTTCCGGAGCACACCGAGCTGACCTGGATCTTTAACGCAGTAACACCGGTTTCCGACCTCAAGCGGATGACACAATACAAGGATAAAAGGCAGCAAAGCGCGGACAATATAAACACCGGTCTTTTGACCTATCCGATTTTAATGGCAAGCGACATTCTGCTGTACAAGACAAACGCTGTGCCAGTCGGTGAAGATCAGGTACAGCATCTTGAATTTACCCGGGAGCTTGCCCGAAGGTTTAACAGCAGGTTCGGCTCGACCTTTCCCGAGCCTAAAACACTGCTCGGCGAGACGGTCAGGATCAAGGGGCTTGATGGAAACGCTAAAATGAGTAAAAGTTTGAATAATTATATAGCGCTTATGGAAGGAAAGGATGAAATATGGAATAAGCTCAGGGTCGCTGTGACAGACCCCGCGAGAAAGAGAAAAACCGACCCCGGGAACCCTTTTATTTGTAATATATTTTCACTTCACAAATTGTTTTCTTCCGATGATGAGATTAATACAGTGGAAAATGGTTGTAAAACGGCAGGAATCGGTTGTATCGAATGTAAACAAATTCTTTCAAAAAATATGAATATCGCTCTTTCTCCCTTCAGGGAGAAAAAGAAAGAGCTGGACAATAACAGGGATTATGTGCTGGATGTACTTGAAGAAGGTCGTAAATTCTGCAGCGCGATAGCTTCTGAGACAATGAAGGAAGTTAGAGAAAAAATCGGTGTGATATATTGATTTTCGCCTAATTTTTCCAGTATTTAATTGTAATTATTTGACAATTTTGTTATACTTACGTAAGTTAATAGGCGTAACCAGGTAGTGAGAGGGGGTGAGTAAGGTTGGCAGTTGTAAAAGTAGAGGATGGAGAAAACATAGACAGAGCTTTAAAACGATTTAAGCGTGAATGCGAGCGCGATGGGATTCTGCGTGAGTGGAAAAAGAGGGCTTATTACGAAAAGCCAGCTACCCAGAGAAAGAACAAAAAGAAAGCTGCGGAGCGACGCCGGCTGAAAAAAATGAGAAAGCTGCAGATGAGGATAACCAGAAGGCGTTAATAAAATTATATCACGATAAATGGACACTTATTACCCCCTCTTTTTGGAAATGAGGGGGTTCTTTTATTATAGACAGAAAAATTATGAAAAAATATGAAAGAGTTCTGATTATGGGGCTGGGCCTCCACGGCGGAGGGGTTGGGGCCGCGAACTTTTTTTTATCCAGGGGCTCTACTGTGGTTATAACAGACCTCAAAACCGAAGATGAGCTGAAACCAGGTCTCGATAAGTTGAAAAGCAGCAGTAAATTGCGGCTTGTCCTCGGGCGCCATGATTTTGAGGATTTTAAGAACACTGATCTCATCATAAAAAATCCCGGTGTTGGGCCGAAATCCCCTTATATCAAGCGCGCTCTGGAAAACGGAGTCGCGGTTGATACCGATATAGGGATATTTATCGATAATATAGGGTGCAAAACGGATAATATCTTCGGTGTAACAGGAACAAAAGGAAAATCAACTACAGCTTCATTGCTTTACAGCATCATGGTTCAAAAGTATCCCGGTGCGCTGATTGGAGGGAATATAACAGTTTCGGTCTTTGATATTGTTGATAAAGTAAAAAAAGACTCGTGTGTTATACTGGAGCTCTCGAGCTTTCAATTGGGGGGCTTGATGAGCAGAGCATTCAGCCCCCGGGTTGCAATTTTTACGAACTTCATGGAAGACCATTTAAATTATTACAGGGACATGAAAGAATATTTTTATGACAAGACGGCGCTTTACCGGTTTCAAAAAAAAGGTGATGTCTTAATTGTCAACAGGGACGACCCTGTTTACAACGCTGTCAAAGCGCAGCCCGATGTGAACCTCGAAAGTTTCGGTTTTGGAAGCAATTTTTCGGGTCGCGGGAGCTTCCTGCAGGACGGAAAAATATATTACAGGGGAGACACAGATACCGACTTGATCATGGGCACAGATGACATAAATCTGCCGGGAAGGCACAATCTGTACAATGTGCTTGCCGCTGCCGCGGCAGCCCGTGTCGAGGGTATCGCACCGAGGGAGATCGAAAATGCCGTTTCCAGGTTCAATGGATTGGCGCATCGGCTGGAATATGTGGGCCGCACTGAAAAAGCGGTTTTTTACAATGATTCAGCGGCAACAACTCCAGGCGCTTCCGTTAGTGCCCTGCGGAGTTTTGACGGCAGGATTACTCTCATTGCGGGCGGTTCAGATAAGGGCCTTGACCTAAAGCAGTTTATCGATGTGATAAATAAAAAAGTAGGATATCTGGTACTTCTGGAAGGCACGGGTACACGGCGTCTTGTGAAAAGAGGGTTGAAAAAAGATTATAAAATTTTCGACAGTCTCGAGAAAGCAGTCAGCCATGTAGCGGGTCTGTCCGACCATTCGGTGACTGTCCTGTTTTCACCGGGGTTCGCGAGTTTCGGAATGTTCGTGAATGAGTTTCAGAGAGGAAATATGTTCAGGGAACTGATTTTAAAACAGATCAAAGAAATCAATAAGGGTAGCGGGACCTATGGAAAGAGGGAGAAATTCTAAAGAGCAGAAATTGATAGAAAAAATGTACGAACAAAGTCAGGGGCACATACTGCGCTTCTGGGGGGAATTAAATGATGATGAGAGAGATCTTTTGGTCAGTGACATGAACAGAATAGATTTCGGCGTTCTGGAAAAGGCGGCCTTTCTCCGTGACAGTAAAATCGACGCAAAAAGGAGTGTCGAACCTCCGGATATCATACCGGTCCCGCGTACCGGCGGCCAGATCAGAAAAGAAATTGAGGCAGCCCAAGCCGGGGCCTCCTTTATTGAATCCGCCAGGGCCGCTGTTTTTACGGCAGCTGGGGGCCAGAGCTCACGGTTGGGCCTTGAGAGCCCCAAGGGAATGTATCCTGTTTCTCCGATAAGAAGGAAAAGCCTCTTCCAGGTCCATGCTGAAAAAATATTATATATTCAGAATAAGTTTTGCATCAAGGTCCCATGGGTCATAATGGTAAGTGAAATCAACAGGCAGCAGACTGTCGATTTTTTCGCTAAAAACAATTACTTCGGCCTGGATAAAAACTATACAGGTTTTATCGAACAGGGTATGTTTCCCGCGGTCGATAAAAATGGTAAAATATTCCTGAGAGATAAGTTCAGGGTGTTTTTGAATCCTTCGGGGCACGGCGGTACCTTTTCTGCCTTAAAAGAATCGGGGAAAATCTCATGGCTGAAAGAATTAGGGGTGGAGGAGGTTTTTTATTTTCAGGTTGACAATGTGCTTATAAAGATCCTGGACCCTGTTTTCATCGGGCATCACACGGGAAAAAGTTGCGGTATTTCGTCTAAATCTGTACAAAAAAGAGGGCCCGGCGAAAAGGTGGGGGTTTTTGCTCTGGAAGACGCAAAAACGATCGTGGTGGAGTATTCCGAACTTTCCGCCGTGCAGTCAAAAAAGGGGGGGGATCCCGCTGTAACTTTGACAGCCGGCAACATAGCGATACACATGATAAATACTGATTTTGCCGAAAAGATAGGGGCCGACAAACATCGGCTTGGGCTTCATCTCGCTTTCAAGGCTGTGCCATTTATCGATACCGGCGGCAACCTGGTAAAACCGCAAAAACCGAACGGATATAAAATCGAGACATTTATTTTCGACGCTCTGAAGGACAGTGAAAATTCGGTTATTATGGAAGTACGCAGGGAGAATGAATTTTCTCCTTTAAAAAATAAAACGGGTGATGAATCACCTGAAACTGTGCTTGCCGATCAACTGAAATTTTTCGCGGGATGGTTTAATGAATCCGGGATAAATGTCCCTGCCAAACAGGACGGCTCCTTTCGTTTTAAACTGGAGGTCTCCCCCTTTTATGCCGCATTTAAAGAGGATTTTATCGGGAAGATTGATAAAAACATGGTAATTGATCGGGATACATATATTGAATAAATTAATTATAGCTTCAGCGAACAGCGGAAAAATATCCGAGATAAAAAGGATCCTCGTGCTTGAAGGTGTCAGACTTATAGATCTGAAAACAGTGGGTTTTGAAGACTGTATCGATGAATGCGGCTCAACATTCAGTGAAAACGCCCTGATTAAAGCTAAGGCGGTTTATTGCAGGTACCGTATACCTGTAATATCGGACGATTCAGGGCTGTCAGTATCATTTCTCAACGGGAAACCGGGTGTCCTGTCAGCCCGCTTTGCCGGCCCCGGTGCCGGGGATAAAGAAAACAACGACCTGCTGCTTGAAAAACTTAAAGGAGTTGACAAAAGGGATAGAAAAGCGTGGTTTACATGTGCTGCGGTCTTTTACTGGGATGATGGGGAATATTTTCTAGCAGAAGGAAAAATAGAAGGGGTAATAACCGGTTCACCCGCAGGCAGCAAAGGGTTCGGGTATGACCCGCTTTTTTATTTACCCGGTCCGGGTAAAACCATGGCCGAGCTTTCTCAGGAAGAGAAGAACGGGATAAGCCACAGGTCGAAGGCTTTTAAAAGGCTTAAGAGCAGTATTGAGGATTACTACAGAGACCTTGCATAGATGGTTCAGGGTACTTTTCTTGACATTTGAAGATTGGTGAATTATCCTTTTAATTGTTTATATTTGATTAGTTAATAAGTTTCCGGTGCCACGCCGGGTCTATCGGCTTTCCGGGCTTGCCCCGGGCTGCCAGAGCGGCAGCATCAGAAACCAATCGATCACGAGGGTGAGCCGTGAACATAGTGATTGTAGGGGCCGGCACAGTTGGTATCAGTCTGGCAAGATATTTGATCAAACAGCAGCATTATGTATCAATAATAGAGCGTGATCAGGCACTGTGCAACGATATTAATACAAAGATGGATGTTTATGTGGTGGCTGGTTCCGGAACACGCCCGTATGTTCTGGAGAATGCGGGTATAAGAAATGCGGACATGCTTATTGCCGTTACCCCTTCAGATGATACTAATCTTGTTCTGTGCAATTTTGCCAGGCAGTACGGTGTTGAAAAGCGCATCGCCAGGATAAAATCATCGGAATATTTTTCTCCCGATTCTCCAGTTAAGCTCACAGGACTCGGCGTGACCCACCTTATTGAAACAGAAAAGGAAGTCGTAAAAAACATCATGCAGTATATCGAATTCCCGCAGGCAACACAGACGGCTAATTTTCATTCGGACAGCGTTTATCTACGGGGATTTAAGGTCCTTGAAAACATGCAGTTTGCTAACAAAACGTTGGTTGAGATAAAGCAGTTTACATCCCTTTCACCTCTGCTTGTGGTCGCGATTATTCGCGGTAATGACACTGTTTTACCTACCGGGGACACAAAACTTCTTCCCGGTGATGAGGTCATAGCAATGATGCCGAAGGAATCATTTAAGAATTTCAGAAAACTGGTCAACTCGCCGGATGAAAAGGTAAGTAGAGTAATCGTGTACGGTGATTCTTTGACTGCAATACACCTGGCCCAGGATCTGAAAAACCTCGCTGAAACAATTAATTTTATAGACCCGAACATCGATCACGCGAAAAAGGCGGCCTCTATTCTTAAAGGATTGGATGTAATAACCGGCGACTGCACAAACGCGGATATCTTTCAGGAAATACGGGTAAAGAATGCTGATTTTTTTATTTCTGTGGTTGAAGATGATGACGACAACATCATGTCCTGTCTCCTTGCCAAGGCAGAAGGGGCACGCAAAGTTATTGCCGTCAGGAACGATCAGCGTTATGTTGACCTTTTCTTATCTCTCGGGGTTGACCATATAATTAATCCGCAGAATATAAGTATCCAAAAAATAATTGAAGATATAAAAGCAGTACCCATTGAAAACCATTTGAAGCTAAAAAATGGCGGTATTGAAGTGATGCGGTTCAGAGCAGGCAGGAACAGCCGGATAATAAAGAAACCTTTGAGGGACCTCCAGGGATTGTTTAAAAGATCGATCATTGTAGGTATTATTTTAAGAGATAATGATATTTTTATTCCCGGAGGGGATACCCTCATCAATGAGGATGATGAAGTATTTGTGCTGTACAACAGTGAAAACACAAAATTCGTCCACAAACTTTTCGAATCCAGCATGCTTTAAAATTTTGATAGCGGTGTATATTCGGGGCTGAGAAAATATTGCGCAGAAAAAAAGATTTTGTTTTAAATCGCGGCTTTGTCATTTATACGATCGGGAGATTTCTGATCGTGTTGGCATTGATACTTATTATCCCGAGCACAATAGCCCTTTTTGAGGTTAAAGAGCAGTCCTTCCCGCAGTTTCTCTTCGATGAGAAGATATTCGGATTTATCGTCGCCATAATCCTTTCTCTTTTGTGCGGAGGTGTTTTTATTGCCGCAGGAAAAAAACAGATAAGCGGAAGCGGGCTCCGTGAGGGATTTGCGATTGTTACATTCGGATGGATGATCTTTACGCTGCTCGGTTCTCTTCCTTTATTTTTTTATTTTCTGTCAAATATCGAAAGTAAAAGTTTAGGACAGATATTCCTGAGCTTTACGGATGCGAATTTTGAAGTAATGAGCGGTTATACAACAACCGGTGCGACTATTCTCAAAGAAATTGAAAACCTGCCCAGAGGGATCCTGTTCTGGCGGAGTCTTACCCACTGGCTTGGAGGGATGGGCATAGTAACACTCGCGATGTCAATATTTCCAGCTTACGGTGTTGCCGCCTATCAGATGTTTCGCGGGGAAGTGCCGGGCCCGACAACAGAGAGGCTAAAACCCCGCCTTGCCCAGACTGCAAAAATACTCTGGGGTGTTTATGCTCTCCTTACTCTTCTTGAAACAATAATGCTCATGGCGGGTAAAATGAGCTTGTTTGATTCGCTTAGCCATGCTTTCGGTACAATGGCTACCGGGGGCTTTTCCACAAAAAACGGGTCCATTGGGGCGTACAACAGCACGTACATAGATATAGTAGTGAGCATTTTTATGTTCTTAGCCGGAATGAATTTTATGATACACTATAATGTCATGTTCACCGGGAATTTCGGCCCAATAAAGAAGAACAGCGAATTCCATTTTTATACAGGGGTGATACTCACTGCTATCCTGATCAGTACTATAAGTCTAAGCGTAAACGGGCTTGGCTCAAAGGAGCAGGCGCGCCGCAGTTACAGAAACAATCCGCTTACCGAAACAGAGCTGGTGGAAAAATTCGAAACAGAGCAGAATAAGCTCAATAGCTGGCACAGCACTTTGCGGTTTACGGCCTTTCAGGTTTTGTCGTTTACGACCACGACCGGTTATACGACCGCCGATTTCGATGTCTGGCCGGCATTTTTAAGGCTTATGGTCGTAATATTGATGTTTTTCGGGGGGTGCGCCGGGTCGACAGGGGGAGGGGTAAAGATGGTGCGCGTCCTTGTGGTGTTAAAAACAATATTGCGTGAAATAAAAACCATGATACAGCCGAGGCTTGTGTCCCCGATAAAGATCGGGGGGGAGGCCATCGAGGAGAAGCAGGTTAGGAATATCGTCGGGTTTTTCGCGCTTTATATTTTAATTTTTATATTTTTCTCCATAGTAATGAGTTTAATGATACCTGATGTTACAACTGCCGTCACCTCTGTTGTTTCTACCATTAACAATATAGGTCCTGGATTATCCGGTATAGGAGCTGTTGAGAATTATGCATGGATGCCGATCGCCGGGAAATGGGTTCTTTTTCTTTGCATGCTTATCGGCCGTCTTGAAGTTTATACAGTTCTTATTGCTCTGTCCCCGGTCTGGAGAAAAAGATTGTGAAACGTTTTATTAGTAACTTAGATATAAGTGATCTTCGATTAAAGTGAGGTTGGAAAAAGACCATGCATCTTGCTGTTGTCGGCTGCGCAATTTTTAAAAATGAAATCGATTTTCTTAAATCCGAGATAACATCGACCCTTGATTTTTTCTGGCTTCCCCAGAAACTTCACAATAAACCTCTGGAACTAAGAAAGCTGGTCCAGGAAGAGATTACAAAGATCGACGAGGCTCCTGGACCCGGTGTTCAGGGTGAGGCTCCTGAACCCGGTGTTCAGAACGAAGGTCCTGAACCCGGTGTTCAGAACGAAGGTCCTGAACCCTATGATGCCATTGTCCTTTTATACGGGCTCTGCAGTAAGGGCACAATGGGTATTTCATCGAAAAAATACCGGGTCGTTGTCCCGAGGATGCAGGATTGCATAGGTCTGCTTATGGGATCAAATGAAAGGTATATAAAGCATTTCAGGGAGAAACCAGGTACATACTGGTTTACAAAGGGGTGGATAGAGACAGGTTTTGATCCCGGAAAAAGATCGGAATATGAAGGTGTTTTTGACCCCTATAAGGAAAGATACAGGGAGTACAGGAAAAAGTTCACTGAAGAGCTGTCCAGGTTTCTGATCGATGAATGGGACCAGCACTGGATCAAAAATTACACCACTCTTGCGTTTATCGACTGGGGCATCAAACGGGCCGACAACCTGAAAAAGAGGGCCCGGAAAAGCGCCCAGAGCATGGGTTTGGAGTTTGAGGTTATAAAAGGGGACCCCGGGCTGCTGCTCGATCTTTTAAATGGTGTGTGGGATTCTGATAAGTACGATGAAGACAGGTTTCTGCAGTCCAGGTACCTCGTCGTAAAACCGGGTTATAAAATAATCCCCTCCTACAGCGATACGGTTTTAACATGTACTGAAAGTGACCCCCGGCGGACAGCAGGGGCGGGCAGGCTCTTTGGAGACAAAACCGGGATATCAGAAAAGCGGACAGGGATAGGACTGGGGATCGACGCAGGCGGTACCTATACCGATTCTGTAATATATGATTTTACGAACGAAGAGGTACTGGCCTCGGCAAAGGCGCTGACAACTCATGATGATTATTCGGTGGGAATAGAGAGCTCTTTGTGCAGCCTTCTCGAAAAAGTTTCCGGTTGGGTGTGTGAGAAGATAGGGCTCGTGTCCCTATCGACTACGGTCGCGACTAACGCGATAGTTGAGGGTAAGGGCGGCAAGGTGGGGCTGGTGCTAATCGGCTACGAAAATTACGCTGCCGGAAAAATAGCTTTCGACCCGAAGGTAATGATCAGGGGAAAGCACAATATACAGGGGGAAGTAATAGAGCCGCTTGATGAAAAAGAGGCAAAAAAAGCGGTAAGGTACCTTCTGGGAAAAGGAATAGAGGCGTTTGCAGTTTCTTCGGAGGTTGGTGTAAGGAACCCTGAGTTTGAGCAGAGGGTGAAAGAGATCATCATGGAGGAAACCCGGCTTCCGGTTGTCTGCGGCAGCGAGCTCACGACAGAGATCAATTGTGTAAAGCGGGCGAACACATGCTTTTTCAACGCGCGTCTTATACCGCTGGTTACCGGGCTTCTGTCATCCGTAAAAAAGGTGCTGGATGAAAAGAAGATAGAGGCCCCGGTCATGGTTGTCAAAGGAGACGGGACCCTGATGGGGGAGGTTGTGGCAAAAATGAGCCCCATTGACATGGTGCTGTCAGGGCCTGCAGCCAGTGTGATCGGCGGCATTTATCTATCCGGTATCCGGGACGGTTATGTCGTAGACATGGGCGGGACTACCACAGATGTTGCCTGCGTAAATGAAGGTTTCGTGTCTTTTAAGGAGGACGGTATACGGATAGGCAGCTTCAGGACGTCGGTAAATACTGTAAACGTCCATACTTTCGGTCTCGGCGGTGACAGCTACGTCCAGTATCATTTAAAAAGCAGAAAAATAACAGTCGGACCTGCGAGGGTAATACCTGTATCTTACCTTGCTCATTTACACCCTGAAATTTTTTCGGTCCTTGAAGACAAAAGCGAAAAGTTTAAAGGTGATGAGATCCTGGTACAGCCGTGTGATTTTTTTATTTATCAAAAGGACATGAAGGGCCAGGACCTTCATCCTCAGGAATCTGCTATCATCGAGGCGTTAAAAGATCATGGACCTATGAGCCGCACGGAATTGGCAAAAAGGGTCGGCGCCTGCAGTGTCGCTATTCTCAGGACCGACCGTCTTGAAGGCTACGGTAATATTCTGAGGTCTGCTCTCACCCCCACGGATGTCCTCCATGCTGCAGGGGCAGTTTCATTGTGGAATGCGGATGCTGCCAGGAAGTCTGTTTCTCTTTACGCTGTCAGGGCAAACATGGAAGAGCAGGAATTTATCGATAAGACCCTGAAAGAATTTTACCGGACATTGCTTTTCCGGCTGTTCGAATTCTGGTTCACCGAAGACGGAAGGTTTACAGATGAAGAAACTTTTTCGGCCAACCTGTCATCTCACCTGTTTTTCTCTAATAAAGAGATCCATCTATCAGCCGAATTGAACAAACCGATCGTGTTTATTGGCGCTCCCGCGGCCAAGTACGCCCAGGGAATAAAGAGACTGATCGGCGTGGAAATAATTGTCCCTGAGAACTATGGTGTTGCCAATGCCGTGGGAGCGATAACAGGGGCAATCCGGGAAGATATCACCATTCTTATAAGACCTCACATTGACGGAGGTTATGTGGCCTACACATCGGAGGAGAAAAAATATTTTGAAACTCTTTCAGCAGCGAAAGATGCAATGGCAGAACTGGCAAGAACAACAGCAGCACAGAAAGCCCGGCGGTCAGGAGCGCTGCATCTGAACGCGGATGTCAGGATCGAAGACAAAGAAGTGAAAATTTCAGAAGACGACACAATTTACCTTGAAACTATCGTGAAGGCCTCAGTTTCCAGCATTCCGGTACTAAAAGAGCAATAGCAGCAACCCGCTCATTCTCTCTCCAGGGCGATAATGGTGATATCGTCATCGTACTCTTCGTCGCCTCTCCAGCCCGCAAGTGTTTCAAGCAACGCGGTGAGGCTGTCATCCAGTGTAAGGTGCGAGTTTTGGCTTAGGCTTTCTATCAGCCGGTTTTCCCAGAACAGCTCGTTGTCGGCGTTTTTCGCCTCTGTAATTCCGTCAGAGTAAATGTACAGTCTGTCACCGGAATTTAACTGGATAAGATTTTCAGCATATTCTTCTTTTTCGGAATCGGGAAAACCGATGGGAAATCCGGGGGACGTCAGGATAACCGGGTCGCTGTTTACGGGAATGTGGGCAAGCCCGGGATGCCCCGCGGAAACAAAGCCGAACTCACCGTTCAACGTGTTCAGGATACCGTATAGAAGAGTAAAGAACTGCCCGGTACCGGGGTCAAACTGAAATTGATTGTTCAATTGTAATACTACATCGGCCGGAGAGACCGGTGTGTAATCCTTTGAATCCGGCTGCTTTTTTAATAGTATTGACTGGTGGGGATTCGGGGACAAAAGCCGGCTCAAAGTAACGGACAGGAGGGCCGCGGGTACACCGTGGCCGCTTACGTCCAGCACATAAAGACCCACATGACTTTCATCAAGCGGGAAAATATTTAAAAAATCTCCGGCCAGCACCTCGCACGGTTTGAATTTCCAGCTGAAGTTGAATCCGGATACATCGGGTGCCCTGGCCGGGAGGAGGGACCTTTGAATACCGGAAGCTGCTTCCAGGTCGCGACTCATCCGTTCGTTTGCAATATTCAGATCGCGGTTGCGCCCGGCCAGATTTTGTTCAAGTTCGATGATCCTTTCGCCGGCACGAAGGCGTACATGGAGCTCGTCTTTATCGAAAGGTTTTGTTATAAAATCGTCAGCTCCTGCTTCCATGGCTTCCAGAAGGTCCTTTTTCTGCTGTTTCGCTGTTATAAGTATTGTGTAGACATATCCCGACGGTCTCGAAGAACGGATACGGCGGACCAGCTCCACGCCGTCTAAGCCGGGCATCATCCAGTCCGTAATAACGACCGAGAACTCCTCATTGTTGAAAAGTTCCCATGCTTCCTGACCGTCCCGGGCAGTAAACACCCGATGCCCCCATTTGACAAGCCTGCTCTCGAGTATCCGGCGGGAAACAAGATCGTCTTCCGCTATTAAAATTTTCATCAAAACATCTCCGCACTGTTCCAATTTATCACAGGATTATACCGTCCCGATCGGATAAGATATCAAGCAGGTACACGACTTCATTTTCAAGTTTTTCAACGATTGCGCGGACCTGGGTGAGATTTTCCCTTTCCGCGGCGTTCTCAAGCGTAAGTGCGAGATTATGTACAGCCCAGGCCCTTATGCTGGAAGAACTCCCTTTTATAGTATGCGCTTTCTGGCGGACCATTCCCACATTGTTTTCGGCAAGTGCCTCTTTTAACAGCTTTAGCTGTAAAGGCAGGTCATTAATAAAATCTTCGATTATCTCTTTGAAAAGATCCTCATCACCGTCTAAAAGTTCCTTTAAGGCCTGTCTGTCGATTATTTCTGTTTCAGGTCGTATTGTTTTGGTGTGTTTTCTCTTTATACCGTAATCCTGGTCCGGCAGATATTTGCTTATTGTTTGGGCCAGGCTTTGCGGCCGGACAGGTTTTGAGATATAATCGTCCATACCCGCTTTTAAGCAACGCTCTCTGTCACCCTTCATCGCGTGAGCAGTCATTGCTATGATCGGTATATGCCCTCCTGTTTCTTTTTCTTTACGTCGAATAGCCCGTGTAGCTTCCAGGCCGTCAATACCGGGCATCTGTACATCCATCAGAACAAGATTGTAATGCCCTTTCTTGAATGCCAGGACAGCTTCTTCGCCATTTACAACAGTGTCAGCCAAATATCCGAATTTTTCAATGATTTTGTGAGTCATCTTCCGGTTTACGGAATTGTCCTCGGCAATGAGTATCCGGCTGTTTCGTTTTTTACTATCGAACAGGGAGTGTTTTGTCACGATGGACTTGTGTTTCATGTACCTCCGGCCCTCGCGTTTTGTGAGGACCTCGGCAAGACAATCGTAAAGCTCCGATTGTTTTACGGGTTTTGTGAGATAGGCCTCGAAACCGATCTCTTTCAGCCTGGAAACATCACCCCGTTTCCCGATCGAAGTCAGCATGACCAGGGCAGTGCCGGCGATTTCAGGGTCATCTTTAATACGACGCCCGAGCATCTCCCCGTCCATCCGTGGCATCAGCATGTCCAGGATCGCTATATCGAAAGGTTTGTTTTCAGAACATGCTTTTCTCAGCTTTTCAAGACCCTGTTTGCCGTCGGACGCCTCATCGAAATGGACTCCCCAGCATTTCATCTGCTCCCGAAGGATAAACCTGTTTGTTTCATTATCGTCAACGAACAGGACACGTTTTCCCTTGATATCCAATCTGGAAACAGATCCATGCACTTTTTCAATAAACTGTTTTTTAAAAACAGCAGTGAACCAGAATTTCGACCCCTTACCTTCAACGCTCTCAACCCCTATTTCGCCTCCCATGATTTTTGTAAGCCGTTTGGAAATTACCAGACCGAGCCCCGTCCCTCCGTACTTGCGGCTGGTCGAAGGGTCGACCTGCGAAAAAGGCTTAAAAAGCCGATCAGTCCGGTTTTTCGGGATGCCTATGCCGGTATCTGTCACAGTAAATTTTATTTTCACTTCGGCCTTTTTTTCTTTCTCAAGGGACGCACTCACTACCACATCACCTTGTTCGGTAAATTTCAGCGCGTTATTTATCAGATTGACCAGCACCTGTCTGAACCTCCCCGGATCACCCCTGACAAGCGAAGGGATTTCGTGCTGGATTATACCCCCGAGCTCGATATTTTTTTCTTCTGCGCGGACCGCGAACATGTCCATTACATCCTCGAATGTTCTTCTCAGGTCAAAGTCGATGGATTCCGTATCCATCTGACCTGCCTCAACTTTTGAAAAATCGAGGATATCGTTTAGCAGCGTCAAAAGGTAATCGGCTGATGATTGGATCGTTTGTGCGTAGTCGCGCTGCTCTGCGTTGAGCGCAGTGTCTAAAAGCAGACCTGTCGTCCCGATGACACCGTTCATCGGTGTGCGGATTTCATGGCTCATGTTGGCCAAAAATTGGCTTTTTATTTCACTCGCTTCTTCGGCTGCCCGCTTTGCCTCTTTAAGCTCATCTTCCGCTTTCTTGTGGTAGGAAATATCTGTTGCAGAACAAATAATCCTTATCACCCTGTCTTCAACGTCTTTTACAGCCGATCCGGAAAAGAGGACGGGGACAAGTGTGCCGTCCTTTTTACGAAAACTCATTTCCCTGTTTCTGATAAAGCCTTTGCTTTTAATTTCATCTAATTTAAGATCTCTCAAAGCCCCTGTTTTTGAGGTTTTTTTGCTTTTTAATATTTTCACAATTGAATTGCCGACAAGCTCTTTAGCATGAAATCCAAGCAGTGTGCATGCAGCCCGGTTTACCATTTCAATAGTTCCGTCAACAGTAATGACGATCAACGACTCGATTATATGCTGGATGATGTCAAACATGTATTCGTTTGAAAAAGCTCCGGTATCCATGGTGTGGTTACCGGGTTTTCGATTTGATACCAATGTCCGGCTCCTCAGGACGAATTGCGGTTACAATAAACCCCGGGACAATTCCCGGTTTTGACTAAGTGATAATATAGCCGGGTTTGTTATTTATTCCAACTGTTTTAAAAAATGGATTTTATGTAAACATCGCTATAATTATTACCCCGCAGGTTCGATATTATTAAATATCAGGATGCAATATTTTACCTTTTAAAATAAAATGTTTTTAAGTATACTGACGATATGTTCAAACACTGGTACCTCATAATATTAATAATATTCGTTAACATCTTTCCTGGGCCGTTGTTCTCTTTTATTATTGTTATGACTGATGATGCTCAGGAGCGGTCATTTTATGAGATCGTAAAGTACGGGTCATTGGAGGACTTGAAAAATGAATGCCGGAAAAGGGGAATATCTGATGAAGGGGATGTATTAGAACTAAGACGGAGGTTATTAAAACATGAAATGGAGGTCACCGGTCTGCCTTTTGAAGATCGGCTAAAGGAACTGGGTGATAATGACATTGTCCTTAACCAGGCGGATTTTATTGAGTATGAAGAGAGTGAAAACGGGGAGAACCTGGTCTGGCTCCACGGCAAGGTTGATATCGATTATGGAGATAAAAAAATATATGGGGATGAGATTAAGATCAACCTTGAGCAGGGGATCATAATCGGCAACGGCAGCATCGTCTTTAAAGATGAAAATGGGAGAACATACATTGCGGAGAGCTTCTATTACAACAGTGAAACCGACGAGGGTCTTTTTTTCTCGGCAAAGACCAATCTGGATAAATTTATTTATTCGGGGGATGTGATCAGGATGTTCCATGAGGGCGAAAAGTTTCAGGCTGACAGCGTATCGCTTTCGACATGTAATTTAAAAAACCCGCACTACCGGGTAGATGCGGGAAAGCTGTACTTCTATGACGAAGGCCGTCTGCTTATTAAGGATGCTTCGTTTTACTATGGCAGTGATCCTATGCTGCGGCTTCCCTATTTTTATAAAAGGATGGAGGAGAGACCGGTTCAGACGTCCATTTATTACAGGGACCGGTCAGGGCTTGTCGTCCAGAACACCTATTACCCATTTAAAAAAAAGGAAACGGCGCTTGCAATAAAAGGGGATTTTTATGAAAGGCTGGGTATTTATGCCGGGGCTGATTATTCATTGGCCTATCCTGCTGGTGAAACCCGTGCCAGTGCGTCTGCGGCCCTGTCGAATAACGTGTATAAACATGAAAATGTTACCGAAACCTGGAGCCCGCTCGGGCCTCCAGTCACCGGGCCTTATAACATTGAAAGGTCATTGAGGTATAAAGGAGGGATTTATCAGAGGTATAAATTCGGGACAAACTTTTTAAATGATGCTGAAATTAACCTCATATGGCCCTCAGACCCGTACTACGCGTATGATTTTGAGCGACGATCCAGGGCTTTTGACATTTTTAAACTCGTCGGACAGGCGGAGAACGATTTTCCGAGGAAGGGGAGCGGGTTTTCCTGGTACTTAAATGATTACATGCAGTATGAAGCGTTTCTGCTGTCGATCCGGAACAACGTCAGGTTTGAACCTCAGAGAAACACCGGGGTTTCCTATTTATATTTACCCGGCTATTATCAATACAGGCTTTACACAATCACTGCGCCAAGTGTGAACTTTTCACATTCAAGCATTATTCTGGATAACATAGCCCCGGAGATATTTTCCGATATCAACTACGCTAGCAACGCAAATTACAGTCACACCATATATTACGATGAAAACGAAGTCCTTTCCAGCGAAGTCCACAGGTCGGGGGCCTCGGTAACATTCGGCAAAGATTACCATCTGGCTGAATATATCCGGTTTTCCCCCGGCATTGAACTGGGCGCGCTGGGTCAGTTGCATGTAGACCCCGACAGCAATGAACAAACTGATGATAAATTGAACACCCTGGTGTATGGAAGAACAAATGAAAGTTTAAACTTCGGCAGCACTAACCTGGGTCTTGAGCTTTATCATGATCTTAAATACAAATTATTCGGGCCTGATGATTTTTACACCTATGGAAGGTTCAGGATACACGAACTCGGATTAACAGGCTACGCGTACGGGAAATATTTAAGCGACAGAATCACAACATCCTATGATCTGAGGCCGGTATATGACTGGACAGCAGGGTCATATGAGCCTGTAACTTTCGATAAAAACCGGTTTACGCCCCTCGTAAATAATCTTACCGTCACCCCGATCGAGGAGCTGTCGCTGAACGACAGGCTTGTATTCGACATAGCATCCACTCAATTTCAAACTAACAGTTTTAGTTTGATTTACAAAGGCAATTATATATTTTTAAAAGACCGCGAAATCATTGTCGAATGGCTTATCGACTGGGAGCACAACTTTATAAATCCTGTTCTCGATTCTTTCAGTTCTCTATTGGTCCTGGGTTTTCAGATCCACAAATACTGGACCCTTTATTACACAGTTTTATCCAGAAACGACAATTTGTGGAGATATTTTTCCGGAACAGCAGGGGCGGACCGGATAAATCCATTTGTCGATCTGGCAAAATCCTTTAATTTTTTTAACGTGGAAGATAGAAAGGAATCATATTTTAAAATGAAGAGTATATCCTTCGGGCTCCTGCATGACCTGCATGACTGGGAGCTTATGTTTGACTACACCGGCAGCCGGGAGCTTGCTTACGACGGCAGCAAGTATATATGGAACAATACTTTTTCAGTGAGCATCGGCCTTAAAGAGGTAAAGGGAATGAATTTTCAAACGGTTTTGAATGATAGAAGGTAGTATAAATGTAAAACCGATTTTATAGAATGTTTAACATGACCCAGGTGAAAAGGTAATAAGCTGAATGAGAGCGTCTGTAATAGTCCCGACCCATAACCGGGAAAACATACTTGGAAGGGTCCTTGCTTACTACTGCCGGCAGGATTTGCCGAAAAACAGATATGAAGTTATTATTGTAGACGACGGCTCATCCGATGAAACATCATCTATTTTTAAAGGGTTAAACGACAAAATTGATAACCCTGCGGAGCATGGGAAAGGGGAGTACCAAAGCAGGATTATTTCCGCGAAACAGGGTCTGTTCGGCTCTGACAAAAATGAGGGTTCGAAATACAAACAGGATCCCATTAATTTAAAATACATACAGCTGAAGAAATCAGGGCGGTCAATTTCCAGAAACACAGGTATTTTTTTTTCATCGTATCCGTTGATAATTTTCGCGGATGATGACATATTTGTTGAGACCGGGTTTGTTAAAAAACATATCGAAGCGCATTCGCCGGACGACAGGCGCGTGGTAATGGGGAAGGTCATCCACACCGGTGACCTTGAGGATCCCCTTTCAGCTCGATGGAAGCCGAAGGACATAAACACCGCGTTTCTGGCAACAGGAAATGCTTCGGTGCTCAAGAAGCATCTGATCCAGGCGGGTCTTTTTGATGAAGATTACACTGTGTACGGGTGGGAGGATTTCGATCTGGGTATTCATCTTGAAGAAAACGGGCTGGAATCACAGAAAAGGAATATCTACGGGTATCATTACGATCCTCCCGGAAAAACCCTGGAACCCGGTAGCATTTACAGCAAGGAAAAAGAACGGGGGTTTACAGCTGTTTATTTATATCGAAACCATCCATTGCGATGGGTTAAACGGTTCACTCTCGTAAATAACAGGGCTCTTAAAATTCTTTTCCGGCTGCTGGGGCGCGGGAACTGGTTTCTTTCAAAGAGCAGAATATCTTTTTTTAGAGGATTTTTCCGGCTTGTTATCCGTTATAAGGGTTATTTTGACGGTATCGATGAGGGTAAAAAAGTATATAAAATCGGCAGCAGCATTCGGGATGTGTGAGACTAAAGACGCCTTAGTGGGGGCCTGCGGTTTGTTTGTTTTTATTTAAACAGGGACACGGATATTTTATGAAAAATGCTAAATCACATACGAAAGATTTAATTATTTTTTCCAACGGACCGGGGGAAATAACAACCTGGGTACTGCCTGTAGTCGAGGCAGTACGGCAAAGAGATGATCTGTCATCAAAGTTCAGGATCATATTGATAATCCAACCCTGCCCTTTCGGATCGGGCTCAGAGGGAGCAGTAGCGGCCGGGTTTGAGGGTGTTGACACTGTCATTATGCCCAACGAATATTTGAAGATACTGTTTACCGGCTTTGGGAAGAGGAAGCACAGGTTCAGCCGGGAAGGTTTGATTTTTTCCCTTGGCGGCGATCTTATGCACCCTGTTCTATTTCGCAAAAGGATCAGAGGGGATCATGCATTATACGCGTATACTAAAAATCCCGGATGGGGAAAGCATTATGAAAAGATATTTGTACGAAATGATTATGTAAAAAATAAAATGCTGGACAATGGCATTTTATCCGGAAAACTGAGTGTTGTAGGGGACCTGGTTTACAGTTCTTTGAAGTATTCCCGTACAAAAGAGGAGGTTAGAAAAGAGGTCTCGTTAAAAAATGATGAAAAGATGGTTGCATTTTTAGCCGGTAGCAGAGGTTTTGAAGTCTGGTATATGATGCCCATATTTTTAAAGGTTATAAGTGATTTAACACGGCAGATAAAAGGGATAAGACCATTCTTTTTAAAATCCCCTTACATATCCTATGATTATATAGAAAAAGCTGTTAGGAATGGCGGCAGGATAAAAGTTGTGGAAAGTCTCCCCGGAGAGCTGAAGCGTTCCGGTGACGGCTTTTTTCCATATATTGAATTTGGCGAAGGTAAAAAAGTTTTTATCCTGGAAAAAAGCCTCGAGTACTGGGGGCACGGGGTGGATTTTGCTGTTACCATTCCCGGAACAAACACCATTCAGCTGGCCTACAGGAAAATACCTTCTCTTGTGGTTGCCCCGCTGAATAAACCCGAGCTTTACCCTGTTGAAGGTATTTTCGGGCTTTTGAAATGGGTGCCGTTTCTGGGGAAACTGATCTTAAAAAAAGTTGTCTTTCGGTACCTGCGGAAGTTTCCTTACGCTTCTCTTCCAAATATGTACGCGAATGAAGAAATATTCCCCGAACTTTTCAAAGAGATCCGTACCGATGAAATAACAGAAAAAATTGTTGAAATATTTCAAAACGGAACGGATGAAAAAATAGCCGGGAAGCTCGACATGTTTAAACCTGACTCTGATCCTGTAGACCTTATTATAAGGGAGATTTTTAAAAAGGACCCGGTTTGACAACCAGTAAAGCAAAAAGAGTTGAAATTGGTTGTCAAATGTACAACACTAAAAGTAAAGGGCCGGTGAATCGGTTATCGCAGGAACCATTTAACGGGATCGGGCGCTGAGTCCGATAGGAGAAAGCATAATTTGTTCTTTGTGCTCCCTCCGGGCTTGCCCGGCTTTAAGCCGGGAGATCCGGCTACTCCGTGTTTTATACGGCGTGGCACCAAGAACTAAACCGATTATTGAAAAATAGCCCGGATTATCTGAACATTTATTAAGAGGGGCAAGGGCGGAGGAATTAATATGGACATGATAAACATTATTGATAAAGTAATGAAGGTGTACTGGGACACCTATCTCGGGTATCTGAAAACTAAAAAAGAGGATGAGGAATGGGTATTACAGAATATGGAATGGTTGAAGAAAACAACAGATATCGGGCTGCAGGTAGTAAATGGAATAGAAAGCCGTCATGGCTTTATCGAATATTTTAAGGTGATCGAGCAGAATGCCGAATTAAAAAAAATATTGTATTCTGTCTGTAAAAAAGTGCTTAATGAATATGGGAAGACCTGTGACAGGGTCGCGTGATTTGACATCACAGTGCATGATGAGCTCCCACTGTTAGAAGGCAATTGATATGGTAAATACGGCATCGGAAAACTTTTATTTGACAAAAAATCGGAATTATGGTAATATGCGTAACGATATAGGTTAGAGGATCGGATGTATACCATTACGACGTTTACCATTGCGAATGAGATAAACGGGATTTGCAGAATCGAGTGGCGGCGGGCTAATTCCTCATAGGGGTATGTCCGCCTTTTTAATATAGGCCGTGGATTTACCCCGGGAGGGGGAAACCGCGGTTTTTTTGTTGTCGAATGGCCGCGGGTGTAAAAATCTGCGGTTTTTTTATCAACCAAAAACAATTTTTTACTAAAATAGGGAGGCAGGATCATGATACGTAAAGTGAAATTGTGGCCCCCTCGGGGGCTTACAGAAAAAACATCACAAAATATCAAAATGGTAGGAAACAATATTTTATATACTACAAGGAGCAAAATATGAAACAAGTAAAGTATACGCTTGATGAAAAGCAGATACCGACTGAATGGTACAATATCCAGGCGGACCTGCCCAAGCCTCTGCCGCCGGTCCTGCACCCCGGCACCAAAGAGCCTATAGGGCCTCAAGATCTCGCTCCCCTGTTTCCCATGGAGCTCATAAAACAGGAGGTAAGCACAGAACGCTACATTGAGATCCCGGAAGAGGTCCGGGATATTTACAGACTCTGGAGGCCGACAACCCTTTACAGGGCGAGGAGGCTGGAAAAGGCGCTGGACACCCCCGCAAAAATCTACTACAAGTATGAAGGTACCAGTCCTCCGGGAAGCCATAAACCCAACACCTCTGTGGCCCAGGCATATTACAACAAAAAGGAAGGCATCAATCGCATAACAACAGAAACAGGTGCGGGGCAATGGGGAAGCGCGCTGGCTTTTGCCGGTGCCTGTTTTGGTATCGAGATCAAGGTTTACATGGTAAAGATAAGCTACCAGCAAAAACCCTACAGGCGCGTAATGATGGAAACCTGGGGCGCGAAGTGTATCCCCAGTCCTTCGGAAGAAACAAAAGCAGGGCGTGACATGCTTGCCAAAGACCCCGACTGTACTGGAAGCCTGGGTCTCGCGATCAGTGAGGCTGTCGAGGAAGCAGCGGGCCGCGAGGACACAAAATACTCGCTCGGGAGCGTTCTGAATCATGTGCTGCTTCACCAGACGGTTGTAGGGCTTGAAGCGAAGAAAGCCATGGAGGAGATAGGTGACTACCCGGATATAATAATAGGCTGTGTGGGGGGCGGTTCCAACTTTGCCGGCCTGTTTTTACCCTTTGTAAAGGACAAAATTGACGGAACAAAACCGGATATCAAGATAATCAGCGCGGAGCCTTTTAGCTGTCCGACGTTGACAAAAGGTAATTTTACCTACGATTTTGGCGATGTTTCAGGAAACACTCCGCTTTTAAAGATGAACACTCTGGGGCACGGGTTTATTCCGCCGCCGATACACGCGGGCGGGCTCAGGTATCATGGCATGGCCCCGATCATATCTCACTTGATGGATCTCGGTCTCGTCGAGGCGAAAGCTATACACCAGCTTGATATATTCAAGGCAGGTGTGCAGTTTGCACAGCATGAAGGGATTATAGCCGCGCCGGAAACAGACCACGCGATAGCGGCAGTAGTTGAAGAGGCTGATAAATGCAAAGAGTCAGGCGAAGCAAAAACTATTCTTTTTAATCTCAGCGGTCACGGACATTTTGATATGTCCGCCTATGAGGATTATCTTGCGGGAAAACTTCAGAATTATGAGTACCCCCAGGCTTTGATCGATGATGCCATGAAAGAGATACCACAATTGTAGCAATAAAATCGGAGCCCGGTATATCCGGGCTCCAAAATTTAACCTGTGAAGGGATGGTTATTTCAGGTCGCTCATTTTTTTTAATGCTGCTATTTCTTTTTCAAGCTGGCTTATCTTCACCTTTAATTCGTCAAGAATGTTTTTAACAGGGTCCATGATCTTCTGGTGGTCAAGGTCCGGCAGGTGGTCCTTGACTATGTGTTTTCCTGCTTCGCGGGCAGGTATGCCCACCACAGTCGTATACGCTTTGACATTTTTGAGAACGACAGAATTCGCTCCTATTTTCGCGCAGTCACCGACGGTTATGGGGCCGAGGATTATCGATCCCGCCCCGATTACGACTTCGTTACCTATTGTGGCGTGTCTTTTTTTCTTTTCGGAAGATACGCCCCCAATAACCACGCCCTGATATATTGTGACGTCGTCACCTATTTCGGCTGTTTCTCCGATCACTACCCCCGAGCCATGGTCTATGAAAAATTTTTTACCGATTACCGCACCGGGGTGGATCTCGATCCCCGTGAAAAAGCGGTTGACCTGGGAAAGTACCCTGGCAAATAAACGGATCTTTTTTCTCCATAGATAATTTGTAGTTCTGTGCATCCAAATCGCTTTCAACCCAGGATAGCAGAGTAATACCTCAAAATATCCTTTAGCTGCAGGATCCCGCTCGAAAACTGTCCGGATATCTTCAACCATTCTTTTGAACATGGTGGGTTGTCCTCTTATAGTGAAAATTGCCACTTTTTATTATAGTAATGATAATTAGTTCTTGGTGACAATTCCAGGTTTTTACCTGGCTAATTCAAGTTTTTTAATAATTTTATATATAATAATAATCACAAATATTATTTTGCGGATCATCTAAAATGTTTAATCTTTATTGACAAAAAATGAGTATCAGTATAAAATGTTGCTTGTAAAAAACATTTATATTTCATTTTAATATAAACTTAAATTGTTTTGAAAAGAATGTGCATTTGAAACTAATATTATTAAATTAAATTAATCATTTATTTGCCATTGGCGGGTAAAGATAAATAAATCATATTTAAATATGAAAAACTTAGTTTTCAATAATTTTTACAAACAGGGGTTATTTATGGAGGATAGACGTAAATTTAGTTCGGTATCCAATACCGAATTGCACCTTTTAAATCAGATCGGGAGAGATTTTTCGTCGAGTCTTGATTTTGAAAGTATTATCGATATGATCATGAGCAGGGTCAAGGATGTTATAAAGTGTGAGGCCAGCTCGGTTATCCTTTTTGATGAGACTAGAGATTCTCTTGTTTTCTACGCTGCTTCAGGTGCGGGAGCAAAAGAGGTAGAAGGGCTGACAATACCCAGGGGTAAAGGTTTTGCCGGCTGGGTTTTCGATAATCAGGAGGCTGTCATTGTCGATGAAGTGAATAAGGACCCGAGGTTTTATTCGGGAATAGATGATATAACCCACATGAAAACCGGCTCCTTAATCTGTGTGCCGGTAGGGAACAAAGATAAAAAACTGGGTGTCATTGAGGGGATCAACAAAATCGACGGGTCTTTTACCGGAAGAGATCTCGATCTTTTAATTGCGATATCACAGCTTGCCGGAATTTCCATCGAAAATTCGATGATCCATAGAAACCTCGAGCAAAAAAACAACGATCTCGATAGATTAAACAAAGAAATGGATGATTTCGTCAACATAGTATCCCATGACCTGCAAACCCCTTTGGCATCCATTGAGGGATATGTGGGGTTGATAAAAGACGAGATAACCTCCATGCTGGAATCAAATGCGGATCTGAATAATTATTTAAACAGGATCGAGCAAAACTGTAAAAATATGTTTAATTTTATAAGCCACCTGCGATCTCTGGTCAGGCTAAATAAAGACTCGTTATCCTTTCAGGAGTTTGATCCGGCAGCAGTGCTCGATGAGATCTGCGCCCTGCTTGAAGACTTGATAAGAGAAAAGAACGCGGATGTTATTTACAACTCAAGTTTACATGTGATACGTTATGACAGAACACTGTTCTACCATATTCTTTACAATCTTGTTCAAAACAGCCTTAAGTATTCTGCAAAATGCAGAAAACCGGTCATTAAGATAGAGACAGAGGAAAAAGAAAATGAGATCCATTTTCTGATCATGGACAATGGCGCCGGTATCTCAACGGATGACCAGGAAAAGATCTTCAGCTTTTACACCAGGGGAAAAAACGCAAAAATGGCCGACGGATACGGGCTGGGTCTTGCATTTGTAAAAAAGATCGTTGAATTATTTGATGGGAAAGTGTGGGTGGAAACAGAACCTGATAAAGGAAGTATCTTTTATTTCTCGCTGCCGAGATAATTTGACCCCTATTCGATAACCAGAAACGTGCAGGTGTAATCACCTTCTCTCCCCTGAAACCAATAAGCCTCTTTTTCGTTCAGCTCGTGTTTATAAAAAAATATTGAGCAAAGCTGTAAATTAGTAGACTGCATTGTATCTTTCGGCATAACAGGAACAAAGATCCCATGAGCGGTGACATTCAAAGTTTGATCGATTCTCTGGTTAAAGATGTTGAGCGTCATCAGGACCTTTATTATAAAAGAGCCATGCCCGAAATATCCGACATGGAATATGACGCGATGTTCAACAGACTTTTAGAGCTTGAGAAAAAATATCCTCAATACGCACGGCAGGACAGCCCGACAAAGAGGGTAGGATCTGACCTTGACAATAAATTTCCTGAAGTTTCCCATCCGGTTCCCATGCTGAGCCTTGACAAGCTGTACGTGCCGGAAGAGCTGGAAGAATGGGTAGGTAAAATAGAGCGGGATAACGAAGAAGAGCTTTCCCTATTGGTTGAGGAAAAAGTGGACGGTTCTACGATTGTTCTGCATTATGAAGCAGGATTCCTTGTCAGAGCTGTAACAAGGGGGGACGGGTACACAGGGAACGACATAACGGAGAATGTGCGGACAATTCGTGATATCCCGCTGAGCCTACCGGAGCCTGTTACCGCTGTTTTCAGGGGTGAGATATACATAAATATCGATGATTTCAACGCGTTGAACAAAGACAAGGAAAACATATACGCCAATCCGAGGAACTTTTCAGCGGGATGTTTGAGGAGAAAGAAAAGCAGTGAAGTATCAGGGATACCTTTAAGGTCTTTTGTATACGAGTGGTTTTCCGGTAAAAGACAGGAGGGAGGACCGGGCCCGGGGAGTGCTGTTCCACCCGATGGAGGGCACAGCGGCCTCCACATCGAAGTGCTGCACCGGATGACTCAACTGGGTTTCAATGTGTGGCCGGATATCGGTTTTTTTTCCAGCCCCCTGGTCCAGGAAAAATATGAGGAAATGTTTAAAGCTCATCCCGGGTGGGTTCGAAGGTCGTTGAGTGATATTTCTGATTATATTGATCGGAAAATGGGAAAACGGGAATCCCTGGGGTATGAGATAGACGGTCTCGTTGTAAAAGTAAATGATTACAAGACACGCATAAAGATGGGCCACACTTCGCATCACCCCCGGTGGGCCATTGCTTTTAAGTTTAAAGCCCCGCAGGCGGTTTCCAAAATACAGTGTATCGAGACGCAGGTAGGAAGAACAGGGCGGGTCACACCGGTGGCACGGATCGAACCGGTAAGAATATCGGGCAGCACGGTAAGCAATGTTACGCTCCACAATCAGGATTATTGTACGAGCCTCGATATTGCCGTAGGAGATGTGGTTGCAGTGAGCCGCAGAGGGGATGTTATCCCTGCCGTGGAAGAGGTGCTCGAGAAGAACGAAAAAGGGAATAAAACCTATTTGATTAACCGGAACTGCCCTTCCTGCGGCACAGCTCTCGTGCCCGACGGCGCGCATATATTCTGCCCAAACAGTAATTGCCCGGCAAGGGTATTTGGAAGGATATCTTTTTTTACATCGCGCGGACAGATGGATATAGAAAACCTGGGATCAGAAACCATCAAGCGTCTGATGGAGCTCGGGCTGATTGCGGATATACCGGATATATATTATTTCGATCCTGATGCTCTTCTTGGGGTCGAGGGGTTCGGTGAAAAGAAAATTCAGCTTATTAAAGACGGGATAAAGAGGAGTAAAAAAAAGCCCTATGATGTTGTGCTCGCATCACTCGGGCTTGATGACATAGGGCCGAAAGCCGTTGAGCTGCTCATCGATGATGGATACGGTTCAATAGACGTTCTCCTTGATGCCGCGGGACAAAAAAACATGGAAATTTTTACCGGCATACACGGGATAGGGCCCAGGACAGCTGAGAAAATAATACATCAGCTGAACGATCCCGCCGTACAGAATATGATCCGGAAACTAAAAGCCGCGGGGCTTAATTTTTCCTATGAGCGGGGACGTGATGAGGCCGTGAGGCAGGTTTTTTCGGGTGAAGTCTGGTGTGTTACGGGCAGCTTTGAAAATTTTAAACCCAGAGAGCTTGCCATGGAAGAGGTAAAGAAAAGAGGAGGGAGAGTGACTTCTAATATTACCGGGAAAACCACCCACCTCCTCGCCGGCATTAACCCGGGCGGCAAGCTGGCAAAAGCGAAAAAATCCGGAGCCCTTGTGGTCGTTGAAGAGGAGTTTTTGAAGCGTATCGGAAATTATGCTGCGCCTTCAGGTGAAAAACAGCAGTGAAGAGTTCCTGTCGCTGCCGGTAAGGTTGGGGTACCTGCGGGTCAATACTGATATCTAAGTCTAAAAGAGGGGGCAACGATGGGTCAACTCGATCACAAAACAGCAGTCATTACAGGGGGCGGCACAGGTATCGGCCGGGCTATAGCAAAACGCTTTCACGGCGAAGGCGCGTACGTGACGATAGCCGGAAGGCGTGAAGAAAAACTGGTCGAAACCTCCAGGGAGATCTCGCCCCGGGGCGAACGGATACTGTGCGTTCCTGCCGATATGACGGTTGAGGAGGATATGGAACACCTGCTTGCTGCAGCCGGGGAAAAAATGGGCGGGATCGATATTCTTGTAAATAATGCCGGTGTAATGCGCTTCGGGAAGCTCGATGAAATACCCCCCGGTGATTGGGACCTGATGATGAAAATCAATGCCTGGGGTCCGTGGCGGCTTATGGTCCATGTCCTGCCCTACATGAAAAAGGCCGGAGGCGGCTCGATCATCAACATCTCATCGATTGCCGGGATAAAAGCATTTCCAGGCGCGGGCATTTACTGCGCGTCAAAAGCTGCCCTGCAGGTTATATCGCAAATAGTCGCGATGGAGGCTGCACTGGAAAACATACGTGTCAACTGTATTCTGCCGGCACTCGTCGAGGACACCGAGCTGGCCGATCCCGCAGTAGGAGAGGAGAACGTCAGGCAGTTTTGGGATAAGCTGCGGCCCCTGCATCCGATGGGGAGAAGCGGAAAACCTGCCGACATCGCCGACGCAGCGTTGTTCTTTGCGTCTGAACAGAGCTCATGGATAACAGGTACCCTCTTTAACGTTGACGGCGGACGGCACATGGCCACCAATAGACCCGCGGAGTGACCCTGTTATGGACTTTGTAATTCGGTTACCGTTGAAGTCGTTTTTTTTTACGGCCGGAGATGCCTTTGAAATTCTTTGAGGGTAATTCTCTACGCAACGCCAGGGTGTTTCTAATTGTTTGATCTGAATACCCCCAGGCTCCCCCCCTCTTTACCGCAGAGCAGCCAGAGATAATCTTCGCCTCCATCGGCAATGGACATACCATGATAGATCCGCTGAACAGGCTGATAAAATGATAATTTCAAAAATTTGCGTGATCTAAAAGGTCCCCGGTTTCGTCGATCAATTCGACCCTGATGTAACCTTCCCATGCGGCCTGCAGTATGAGGTATGGCTGTGTTATCACCTGTGACAGGAAGCTGTCATCCGGGGGTGATCTCAATACTGCCCTGATCACAAGCGCGTTTCCGCGTGTGTAGAGTTTTCGTATCTCTATCGAGAACCCCGATGTTCTTTTTTCACCGTAGGTTAAAAATATAACTATGTTTCCGGTAAAATCGGCCTCCGGAGGCACGGGGACAGGTTCTCTGTCGATGTGAATAGTTTTGTAAAAGACCTCGTACTCGTGATGATCTGTGAACACCAGGATGGAGGGCCCTGTATCGATAAGAGAAGCGTGGTTTTCTTCCTCCAGTATCCTGTACTCCACAGATTCTACTTGCTGAGGTTTGGCGCTGATGGAGACTGTTAATGATAGAAAAACCATAAACACAAGAAAAGTCAAAGAGAAAAATTTATTATTCATTTTCGTGACAGGCTTCCGTAGATTTTTTCATATTATTACAGCCCACCCTCGATCAAAAGAAAATCCAGGTTTGTCAGGTTTGTGCTTGAACCCAGGTTGATAATAGCACGGGATCCTATATCGGGGTAATACCCCCACACTTCGTTGTTTGTAAAAATCCAATCATCTTCGTCCAGGTCGGTGCTGGCTCCTACAATGTAGCTTCCCGGGTCAAGATCCTCCAGAGTGTACTCGTACCCCTGTTCGTAGCTGGTAACAGTCATTTCGAGAATAGTATTTGGCGGCTCGGGGTCACGCGCCACGACATACACTTTGTCTATATATTTGTAAATGACGTTCACATACTCGTAGTTTGCTCCATCGTAGGTTATTTTTATCAGAGCGATATGGGATGCCCCGTCTCTGTGAGCTTCAACAATGTTGAGAGATACCTGGACGTCCAAACCGTTATTTATTTCAACAGTCCCGGGGGTGAAGGATATCCCGGATACCGGTATGATACCATCCGGGTCGTTTTCTACACTGATACTGTCTATGCTAATCGACCCGCCGTCCCCTATATTTTTCAGTGTGAAGCTGCCGGTTGTGTTCGAAGCCTCGAGCCTTACCGTTTTCGGAAAGGGGTGAAGCACCTTGCCCTGAGTTTGATCCAGGGCCTCACAGGCCGCGGCGTAAACGTTAAGGAGACCGGCACCGTAGAACTCATGAAAGCCAAGGTAAATAGCATTATTTATAAGAATTCTCTTAACTTCGGAGGGTTTAACCGTAACCAGACTTACCTTAAGCCCCG
>DRHN01000185.1 GCA_011049595.1 Spirochaetota bacterium
GTTTGAGGGTCTGGGATTCCTGCATGGTAAAGGATTTCGCAAAAGTTGCCGCGGGAGTCAACCCCAGGCCGCTGCTCTGGATGAGGCTGAGAAACAGGTTTGAAAAAAAGTTTGATTTTTTTCCAGAGTTCGCCGGTACATATGCCTGTACCGGCTGCGGGCGCTGCGTGTCCGCGTGCCCGGCAAAAATTGATATAAGAAAAATTTTAAAAAGGCTGGTCGAAGATGCCAAATAAAAATCCCTACAGACCGATAAAAACAGAAGTGCTGGATGTACTGACCGAGACACCAATCATTAAAACACTGAAGCTAAAACCGGCGGAGCAGATAACGTTCAAGACCGGCCAGTTCATCGAGCTGACAATCCCCGGAGCCGGTGAAGCGCCTTTTACTCCATCATCTCGTCCGTCTGTAACAGACATGATGGAAGTAACAGTGATGAAAGTCGGCAAGGTAACCGAGAAGATCCACCGGGTAAAAAAAGGTGAGACAGTGGGGTTGAGAGGGCCTTTCGGAAACGGGTACCCTGTCGATGACTTCAAAGATAAAGAAGTTTTGGTTGTGGGCGGCGGGTGCGGTTTTGCCCCTGTAAGAAGCCTCATGTATGAACTCTTTGACAGAATCGGAGATTTTAAAAAACTGCTGTTCAGGGGGGGCTGTAAATCACCCACGGAGTTCCTTTATAAAAATGAAACCGCAGAATGGGTCAAAAGAAAGGATCTTGACGCGGTCCTGACGGTTGATACTGACGATGGGGATAAAACCTGGGAGGGGCGGGTCGGTCTCGTCACCTCTATTTTAGACGGGATAAATTTCGATTTTAACACAGGTATTGCTATTGTTTGCGGCCCGCCTGTAATGATGAAATTTACCACTGCTAAGCTTCTGGACCTGGGTTTCAGGGATCCAAATATATATCTCTCAATTGAAAAAAATATGTCCTGCGGTATAGGGAAGTGCGGCCACTGCAGGATGGGTGAATATTATGTTTGTAAAGACGGGCCGGTCTTTACGTATGACAGCATAAAAAATTATCCCGATATATGGGAATAATTCGCTTAAAACGAGGTGTTTATGAAAACGAGTGCGGAGCAATTGCATGAGGGAACATTTAATATAAAGGGAAAGTTTAACATTAAAGAAGAAAACGGAGAACCTTTACGGCTATACGTTGATTTAGATGTTTGCTCAGGTGGTGAATGTAAAGAATGCGTAATAAACTGCAGCTATTTTTACCACCCTGAAAACAAAGGTATCCTATCTGTTGTTGAACTTGCTGCTTATTATCTTATCTGCAGAAAGTGTGAAGAGCCCCATTGTGTAAACTCCTGTCCCCGGGATGCGCTTGAGCAGCAGGAAGATAAGGATAAACAGTTAATAAGACATAATATGCGCTGCATAAGCTGTAAAACCTGCTCCCACGCCTGCCCTTACGGAACGATTTATCCGGAATATGTCCCATACATTGTCCACAACTGCGATTTTTGCCTGGGCAGGCGTGACAAACAGGATGAGCCTCTATGTATAAAATCGTGTCCCTATGGCGCATTAGCATTAAAACCTGAAGATGAAGAGCAGCCGGAAAATACATATCTTGCGGGGGATAATCTGATAATCCATTCCACTCACTGGGAGAGAGAGAAAGCATAATGAATATAGTCTATCTCATTGTTTACGGCTTTTTTTTAACTGCTGCCATCGGTCTCGTCGCATCCTGGCTCGACCGGAAAATCACCGCAAGAATACAATACAGGGTAGGCCCTCCATTTTTTCAGCCGTTAATCGATATTATAAAGCTCATGGGAAAGGAAACCCTTATCCCGCGAGGCGCTTCAAAGGGGATGTTCGTGCTCGCGCCGATGATAGGTTTTGCAAGCGTCACAGTTGTATCCATGCTCCTGTGGGGTAGCAACAACAACCTTTCCACAGGCTTTTCCGGCGATGTAATTGTACTTCTGTACCTGCTGGCAATCCCCTCGATCAGCCTGATGCTCGGCGGTTTCGCGTCGGGAAACCCCCTTGGCAGGATCGGGGCTTCAAGGGAGATGAAGCTTCTGCTCGGGTATGAACTGCCGTTTGTGCTGGCAATACTCGTACCGATAATCAAATCCGGATTTTCACTTAAAATAGGTGAGATCCTGAGCTATCAGGCGCAAAACGGCGTTTTCGCCCTGCAGGCGTCCGGTATTCTTGCTCTCATTGTCTCCGTTCTGTGCATACACGCGAAACTCGGCCTGGTGCCGTTCGATATGCCCGAGGCTGAGACCGAGATCATGAGCGGGCTGTTGATCGAATATTCCGGTACAGGGCTCGCGATATTCAGGCTTATGAAGAATATGCTTTTATTTACCCTGCCCTTTTTCCTGATCATACTGTTTCTTGGCGGCATGCAGTTCAACGGGATCACTATCCTGTACAGTGTATTGAAGTACATAGCATTTTTACTGGTAATTACAGTGATCCGAAATACCAACCCGCGGTTGAGAATAGATCAGGCCATGAAACTTTTCTGGGGCCCGGTAACCGGGGTTGCGGTAGTAGCCGTAGTACTGGCATTATTAGGTATTTGATATAACAAGGAAACGACATGAATATCACATTAAAAGCACTGTTAAAATCACCATGGGTATTTCATCTGTCCACGGGCAGCTGCAACAACTGTGATATCGAGATTCTGGACTGCCTGACACCGAGGTACGATATCGAGCGGTTCGGGATGCTCCTCGCGCCGAGCATAAAACACGCTGATATACTTCTTGTGACAGGTTCATGCAACAGGAAATCGGTTGTTCGGCTAAAGAGGCTTTATGAACAGGCCCCCCAGCCCTGCCTGATCGTAGCGATCGGCGAGTGCACCATGTCCAGGGGGATTTTTATCCACAGCTACAACTGTCCGCTCCCGCTGGATAAGATCGTGCCCGTGAACGCTTATATCCCGGGCTGTCCGCCAAAACCGGAGGCGATAATATCGGGAGCCGTGAAACTCATACAAAAAATAAAGGGGACACTATGACCCGAAAAAAGCTGCTGAAAAATATCAAAGAAAGATTTAAAGACGACATAATCGATTTCTATGATAAGTCCCCAAAGAGAGTATATATAGAGATAAAACCCGAGTCTCTTGTTAAGGCCGCTACTTATATATTTAAAGATCTTGAAGCGCGATTTAATACCGCATCCGGTGTTGACACACAGGCAAACATTGAAATACTATATCACTTTTCTATTGAATATCAGGACCCCGATTTTCTAAACATGATCATATCACTGAGAGTAAAATTGGACAGGAATAAACCGACAACTGCTTCCCTCGCGCCGGTTTTCAACGGCGCAAACTGGATCGAAAGAGAGTTGCATGACATACTGGGTATCAACTTTGAAGGCCATCCGGATTTAAAAAAGCTGCTCTTACCGGATGAATGGCCGGATGGAGTATACCCGTTGAGAAAAGATTACAAAGAGTGGGACAAAAAAGCAATAAGAGACCGAGGTGTATAAATGGCAAAATCAGTAATCCCGATAGGACCGTACCATCCGCTGCAGGAAGAGCCCGAGTTTTTCACCTTAACGGTCGACGGTGAAACTGTTGTTGATATAGATGTGCAGATAGGATACAACCACAGGGGAATAGAAAAACTCTCTGAAATGAAAACCTTCGATCAATCAACATTTGTAATAGAGAGGATCTGCGGGATCTGCTCAACAAGCCATCCCTTTGCGTATACGAGAGCAGTAGAGGACATAATTTCTGTAGAAGTGCCTGAAAGGGCTAAATATATCCGCACCATAGTCGCCGAGGGTGAGCGGATACATTCCCATCTATTATGGCTGGGCCTTGCTGGGCACTTTCTCGGGTACAATACCATTTATATGTGGGTCTGGAAGCTGAGAGAGGAAATAAATGATGTGATGGAAATTCTTACCGGGAACAGACAGCACTATGCCATGTTCAAACCGGGCGGGGTGAGAAGAGATTTAAATGCCGAAGATTTTCCTCTTGTAACGAAAAAAATCGATTCAATAATACCCACATTAGACAGGATTAAAAAAGCTATCCTCGATGACCCCGTTCTCCACGCGCGCCTGAAAGGGATCGGAGTGCTTACAAAAGAAGCAGCAATCGAATACTGCGCTCTCGGGCCGACTTCGAGAGCTTCAGGTGTGGCAAAAGACGTGAGGAAAAATTCTCCATACGGAGCGTACGATCGAGTTGACTGGGACATGATCGTAACCGAAAAAGGCGATGTCTTCGACAAGGCGGTTGTCAGGATCCTGGAAACCTATGAGTCCATCAAAATAATAAAAACCTGCCTGAAGGATCTTCCGGACGGGGAAATTGACCTGAATATTAAAAATATACCGCCGGGTGAAGGAATCGGGAGCCATGAAGCACCCCGCGGTGAGACATTCCACTATGTAAAGAGCGACGGAACAAACAGGCCCGTCCGCCACAAGGTACGCGCTCCCACCTTCATGAATCTGCCTACCTGTAAAGCTACTGTTATCGGGGAAACAGTTTCAGACGCAACTATTATTCTCGCGGGCATCGATCCCTGCTACTGCTGCACGGAAAGAATGGCTGCCCGTTCAGTCAGTGGGAAAAAACTTTTCAACAGCAAAGATCTTATCAGGCTTTCACAGCAAAAAACAGAAACCATAAAAAGAAAGATGGGTGTAAAATGAAATTACCAAAGGTAAGGGAACTTCTCGAAGCAATAAAGGCGCTTATTACGGGGCCGTACACCTCAAAGTTCCCTTTCAAGCCGCATGAACCCTATCCAAACTTCAGGGGGCAGCCCGTTTATAATCAGGAAAAATGTGTTGGATGCCTTTCATGCGAAGAGGTGTGTCCGGCGGAGGCGATCGGCCATGAGGACTCAGCTGACCCTTCAAACCCGATACGAAAAATAATCCACTATACAGACACCTGCATCTTCTGCGGGTGCTGTGAAGCTGCCTGTATCGCGGACAAGCAGGGGATAAAACTGACAAAAGAGTACGATCTTGCATTCTTTGACAGAAAAGAAGCATCCGAATCGATAGAAAAAGAGCTTCAGCTATGCGAGATCTGCGGATCTGTGATCGCGTGCAAGCACCACCTGAAATGGATAGCTGAAAAGATCGGTGAGCTGTCATTTTCAAACCCTACCCTGTATCAATCCCGTCTTAAAAGTCTCGGGATCCTTGACGACAATATTGTGTCTGCTTTAAAAGACCACGGCAGGTCCGACAGGGTCAAAATTCTCTGTTCCCGCTGCAGACGAGATACCACTCTGACGACCAGGTAGTATTTATCGTTCATGCAGTGTACCCCGGATTGGGAGACAAAATTAATGACTGATCTCAACCAGAACATCAAGGTTAGAACGTTTAAGGAGATCCTGAAGGGAAAGATCGTTCTTTTCGGTATCGGCAACACCCTGCGGGGAGATGACGCGCTTGGCCCGATGCTTGTCGAAATGCTCAGGGA
>DRHN01000186.1 GCA_011049595.1 Spirochaetota bacterium
GTGTACAGCCAGCCATTGTGTAAAATTGTTCATGGCCGCTTTTCCACTTGAATATCCGATCGCCCTTGTGAGCGGTGATATGCCGGCTATACTTGATATATTGAGTATGACCCCGGATCTTTTTTCCGCAAAGACACGCCCGGCCGCCTGTGAAGGAATTACGGCACTCATGTAATTAAGGTTAATCACTTTATTTAAATTTTCAGGCTCAATGTTAAAAAAATCGATCCGGGCGGAGGTTGTAGCTTCCGGCCGGCTTCCGCCCGCGCCGTTGATCAGGATGTCCCCGGTGCCGTACATAGAAATTGTGCTGTTCAAAGCCTTTACAGCACTGGTTTTATCCAAAACATCGCACTCGACTGCCGCCGCGTTTCCGCCGTTCAAAGATATATCTTCGGCTTTTTTTTCGGCTGCCGCAAGATTTACATCCCAGATCACCACGCGGGCTTTTTCAAGAGCCAGTGCCCCGGCGATCTTGCCGCATATCGCGCCCCCCCCCGCCGGTTACAATAGCAACCTTTTCTTCAAGATTTAAATCCATAGCAGCGCTCCTGGTGTGAGTTGTTACCCGGTCTGCCGTAATTCCCACAGCGGGCAGCAACTCTGTCAACATCAGTACAATTCTACCATTGTTGACGACGTTTTACAAACCAAAAACAAATTTATGCTGGTTGTAATCGTATTATTATTATGATAAGATGTATCAACTTATATATGGATCTCTAAAATTGAATGGGGAAAAAATGCTGACATCGAGAATGAGAGTCTCAAAGGCTTTAAACCACGAAGAAACCGACCGACCTCCAGCTGACCTGGGGAGTACCTGCAACACATCTATCACTAAAATCGCGTACAGGAATTTGAGGAGCCATCTCGGGTATCCTCCGGAAAATAAACCAAAATTCCTGTCGGAAGAAATGCAGGTCGTGGAGGTGGAGGACTCGATCCTTGAAAGACTCCACATAGATACCGTGGGTGTACATGCAAATCCGCCCGATGTTGACAGGCCGGACAGGTTTTCAGAGGACAGGTTCATTGACGAGTGGGGAATAAAATATAAAGCGGCCAGGAGCAACGGTGAGGTTTTGTATTACGATATAGAAGAGAGCCCCCTGGCAGCCGTCTCGACGTTAAAAGAGCTTGAAGGTTACCGCTGGCCGGACCCTGATGACCCCGGAAGGACGCGGGGATTGAGAGAAAGGGCCGCCGGGCTCAGAGAATCTACTGATCGTGTGCTTGTCGGGCACATGGGCGACACAAGTATCTTTCAGGCGTGCACGATGATAAGGGGGATGGAGCAGTTTTTAACGGACCTTCTCATAAACAAGAAGATCGCACACGCCCTGCTGGAGAAGGTACTGGAAATTCAGTCCATAAAAATGGAGAAATTCCTCGAGGAAACGGGGGAATACCTTGATGTTGTGTGCATCGGTGACGATTACGGGGGGCAATCGGGGCTTTTGATTTCCCCCGCCATGTTCAAACAGACGATAAAACCTTATTTAAGATCATATTTTGAAATTATGAAGAGTAAAAGCCCGGCAAAGATCAATCTTCACAGCTGCGGCGCTATACAGGATATACTCGCAGATCTGATAGAAATAGGGGTGGATATTATAAACCCGGTGCAGGTCTCGGCCGCGGGTATGGACCCGGTCATGCTTAAAAAACGTTTCGGAAAGGAGCTCAGTTTCTGGGGAGGAATAGATACCCAGCGAATCCTTCCGGGGAAATCCCCATTTCAGGTAACCGAAGAGACACGCCGGATAGCCGGCATACTTGGAAAAGGCGGAGGGTATGTTTTAAATCCTGTGCATAATATACAGCCTGACGTCCCGCCTGAAAATGTTGTCGCTGTTTATGACGCTTTTTTTTGACAGATTTGATCCATACAGCAGCTGCACGAGCTATGAGCGGGAGAAGCCGGCGTGCTGTATTTAGGGCGGGCGTGGAATTATTGAATTTGAACACATAGTCCTGGCAGCAGACTACAGTCTTGATTCGGAGTTCTGCGCAAGCGTAAAAGAGAATGTATCGGGAATTTCCGGATGCAAGTTCTATAAAATCGGAGATTGTAATAAAGACACGTGCTGCTTCAACGCTATCCACAAAGCCTGCAAAATTGCGTATGAGTTGTGATGTTTATTCAAAATCCACAAGTTTTTTACCTAATTCAAAAGCCCTGTTCATCACATCACGGTTCTTTTTTATTTCACCCGGTTCCAGCGCGCTTCCATACACGTTTCCTATAATTGTGGCACCCACATAGTTATACACGTCCTGAAATGTCCGAAGGGCGTTAACAGCCCCTGAAACAAAGGGGTCCGGGTCTTCATAGGTGAGTATTGTGCCGATTCGTTTTCCTTTCAGCGCGCTGTCCACAGGGCCCGATAGAGCGTAACAGCGGTCCATAAAGAGCTTTGTCTGCGCGGAAACCGTAGCAAAGTATACAGGGCCTGCAATGACCAGCACGTCGGCCTGACGCAGTTTCGGGTAAATGATCTGCATGTCATCATCGATAATACATGGATCTTCGATGTTTTTCCGGCATAAATCACAGGCATCACATGGCTTGATGTCCATTTTGTGGAGGAAGAAACTTTCACATTCCGAACCGGAGGTCATGATCCCCTCGGCTGTTTCCCGGGCCAGGGACGCGCTGTTTCCATTTTTTCTTGGGCTTCCTAAAACGATTACCGCTTTTTTAGGGCGCATTATTTTATCCTTTTATATAAGTTTTTCAAGTGATTATCATTTGGCATGTTGTTTTTATACTCACTCCATGACAATGGATATACTCAAAGAGCCGCATTATATCCACCGCCCCGCCTGCTCTCCCGCCTCAATAGCCTCAAGGATGCTTCCCGGGTAAGCGCAATCACCGATGAGGTGAACCTCTTCCGCTTTCATGGCAAGTTCTGCGGCAAGCCCGCTTTTTGCCGCTATGCTTAAAACTTTACTCGGTTTGAAAGCCATTTTCCGCTTATATCCCATTGCGGCAATTACCAGGTCGGCCTCGACCCCCCAGAGTTTGCCTGAAGGCAAAATTACTTCGATACCCCCATCTGTTACAGCTTGGACTTTTGTTTCTGTCATGATAGTGATTTTCTTTTCCTCCAACAGACTGAACATCTGGACCTTTACGTTTGTATTAATATTTTTTTCCATTAGTTTTGGAAGAATCTCGACAATAGCTACTTCGAATCCGTTATCTGACAGATAACATGCTGTTTCGCAGCCTACATCCCCGCCTCCTATTATTACTGCCTTTTTGCTGCCGTATTTTGCTATATCACACAGGACTTCGACAGCCCCGACAACATTATTCTTTTCTATTCCCGGGACATCGAGGGTTTCCTGCTCGCCCCCTGTAGCGATCACGAGCGCATCAGGATCCTCCTCTTCAACCATCTCAGGGGTGACTGCCGTGTTCAGTTTCAGAGTTGCATTGCAGTCGGAAAGCTCCTTTTCAAACCACTCAAGCGCCCTTTTTAGATCCCTTTTACAGTCCGGCATACTGCCGGGGTGAACCATACCGCCTACAAACGGCTTCCTTTCGTGCAATGTTACTTCGTGTCCCCTTTTTGCCGCAGTAACAGCGCATCGTATGCCGGCGGGGCCCGCGCCAACAACCATGACCCTTTTTTTCCGTGCAGGGATCGGCAGCTCCTGCTCTGCCTCACGCAGAAGATACGGGTTCATCGTGCAGCACACCGGCTCTGCCAGCCACAACTGAAAGTAGCAGACATTGCACCGGATACATGGGACGATGGTTTCCCCGTTTTTAGCTTTGTTCGGCCATAATGGGTCGGCAAGAACTGTACGGCCCAGTGCCACCATGTCGCATTTGCCCTTCTTGATAAAATCATCAGCCTCTTCGGGCACGGTAATCGACCCGGTTCCGATCACCACAGTGTCCGGACATTCCTTTTTGATACCTTCCGCCAGAGGGATTAGGGTGTTTCTGGGGATATACATAGGCGGGACGGACGGGTATTTACTCATAACCTCAAGAGTGGACGCTGTGGACGCTACATGAAGGTAGGTTATCCCGAGAGCTTCGATATGTTTCGCGATTTTCTTCCCGAGCGGGATATCAACGCCCCCCGGAAGTTCTTCATAAGCGCTGAACTTAAAACCCACAGCGATATCAGGATATTCAATCAAAATTCCTTTAATGACGTCAGTCGGAAATTTCATTCTTTTTACAAAATCACCGCCGTACTTATCGGTCCTTTTGTTCAGTGCAGGCGACATCATGGCCCCGATGAAATATGAATGGGCACCGTGAACTTCAACACCGTCAAACCCCGCTTTTACTGCCCTGCCCGCTGCTTTTATGAAGGCTTCCACAAGGCTGTCGATCTCCAATGCTGTCAGTTCTCTCGGCTTTGATGCGTAATTTGGGCTGTATATTGACGACGGCGCCTCACCGCTCAGTTTTCCCCCGGTCAGGGCGAGCTGTAAAAATATTTTTGAACCGTGTTTTTGAACACGTTTTACCAGCTCTTCATGGGAGGGGATGAAACGATCGTCCCAGATACCTACAAGAGGAATGGAAGCCAGTTTGCCGTGTACCCTGGTAAACGAAGTGATAATGAGCCCCATCCCTCCGATCGCGCGTTCCTCAAAATACCGTATTTCTTTTTTCGGCCATGTTTCATCAGGGCTGTAAAAACCTACTCCCATCGGCGCCATGACACAACGGTTTTTGATTTCAACCTTTGCGAGTTTTATCGGACTGAATAGATTTGATAAAGTCATTTAATCCCCTTCATTTTTAATAAAAATGCACTTAACAAAAAATACTTTTAAACGGTTGCTGTCAATGTGTTAAAAGAAATTGACCGGTTCAAAGCCAGTTTGATTTTGATGAAAATATATCATATTTTATACTACATTACAAGGTCGACATGACACCAGCGCCAGAATCTGATAATTATAAAACATTACGTAAATACACATTTTTTGGCAATACCTGGCCTCTTGGGCGAAATTAATGTGAGGCTCCATTCAACCATCTATCGTTCACAAGCCTGTTCGACAGAAGGAAGAACTGAATTAGCTGATTCAGATGCATATACTGAATCCTTCGTAGGTCATCAATTTCTTACCTAATTCAATCCAGGTGTATTCATCTTTACGGTCCTTTAACAGTAAAGTTTTTTTTTAGTCATTTAAAGAAAATTGAATTATATTATTATTAGAAAAATAGGGTGTTTAAGGAAAAGAAATGGAATATACATTCAAAATTATAATTGAGGAATGTGAAGAGGGTGGATATTATGCTGAATGTCCTGCTTTTCAAGGTTGTCAGGTAGAATATGAATCATATGAAGAGAATAATGAAGAAATACCAGTAGATAATTTTTCTATTGCATCTGTTCGAGTTCCAGTATAAGTGTGTCATTTCCAAATATAAACTCTAAGCAAATGGTAAAAGTTGCTGAAGAGTTAGGAATAGACTTATTAGGCAAAAAGGTTCAAGTCATGCTGTTTATATGCGAAAAACTGATAAAAGAAGAACCACAATCCCAATTCATGGCAAAAAGTCTATAAATTAAGGAAAACAATAAAATCGATTTGTAAAGATTTGGGAATTTCAATTAATGAATTAAGAAATCTTTAAAAAAAGGTTAATTTCCTACCTGCATACCTTGTGAATAATCGGGAACTTATTTTTCACCAACCCACACCTCTTGGGAGATATTCTACCAGGTTTTTATATCCTGCAATGCTCCCGAATTAATTTTTTAGACTATTTAGGGAATAATTTCTTCATTACCCTGGTTTATATAAGGCAAAGGGTCAAGGAAAATCTTTTGCCTGTATACGTCCCAAAA
>DRHN01000187.1 GCA_011049595.1 Spirochaetota bacterium
ATCTATATCTATCATCAGCTGCGATCATGGTCGAGATGGCCCGGCGGAAGCTGAGCGTATTTATACTGCCGATGCCGCTTATAGGGATAGCGGGCCCTGTCTACCCGATCGCGAACTCGATCATCGGTGCGGCCGAGATCCTTGGCGCCTGGACTATGACAAAGGCTGTACGGGTCGACACACCGGTCGAAGCGGGGATAATTTCAGGTGCTCTGAACCCCAAAACGGGCGCCGCTTGTTTTTCGGGACCGGAATCAGTATTACAGGACCTTGCTGTAGCGCAGCTTTTCAGGCAGAAGTACGGCACGCGGTGCGGCACCGGACCGGGATTTATCGACGCACCTATACCGGGATCGCTTTCAATTTATGAACGCATGCTTAAATCTTTGCCTTCTTCACTTTCCGGAGAACCCCTGTTTAACGCGGGTATCCTTGGAGGAGGCGTCGTATTTTCACCAGAGCAGCTGATGATAGATATAGATATAGCTTATTCGCAGTATTACCTGGGCAAAGGGATAGGAGGAAAGAATTTCGATGACTCCCTTGCCCTTATCAGGGAAAGAGGTATCGGCGGGCTTTTTGTCGATACCGATCACACAGCAGAACATTTCAGGGAGTATTTATGGATACCGCGGGTATTCGAGCGGTTGAAGAGCACGGATGTAAGGAACGCTCTGGAGCATGATCCGGTCGAGATCGCGTACAGGCAGTGGAAGAGTATCCTGGAAAAGACAGAACCCTACACCATTGATGAGGACCGCCGGAGGGCGATCGAGAATGTGGTGGAAAAAGCCCGCGCCGCGCTTTCGGAGATCGAGGGCGCAACGATGTGACGGTTTTGTAATGATTCTATTTTATTTTAATTGTGTAAAAACAGTAAAAGGAGGGTGTGCAAGTGGATAAAGGGGGCATTGTTTCGGAGACGAGAGAAGTTAAGGGGTTTGAAAGGGTTGTTATGAGAGATTACGGCGAGCTGGTGATCACACAGGGTGAGAAGGAATCTCTCACGGTTGAAGCCGAGCCGGGTATTATCGAGAAGATCAGGACAGAAGTAAGAGGGGGGAATCTCGATATCAGCATTGGTGCAAGCTGGCTTCGTAAAATCGGCCACGCTTTCACCTCCAGTATTTCCGGGAGCTGGATCAAGTACAGTTTAACTGTAAAAAAACTTACCGGTCTGGAGGTCCTCGGCGCGGCACGGGTTTCAGTCACTAAAATTAAAACCGAACGCTTCTCGCTGGTTCTTGGAGGTGCGGGATACATCAAGGTGGAATCCCTCGAGGCGAAGCAGCTGGATGTCGACATGCGCGGTGCCGGTAAGGTTGAATTAACAGGCAAAGCATCGGAGCAGAACATAATCATGGGGGGGGCTGGAGGGTATGTCGCCCCGAAGCTGGAGAGCGCAAAAGCAAATGTCGATCTCAGAGGCGCGGGTATAGCCAACGTCTGGGTTACCAAAGACCTGGAGGTGACAATTACCGGCGTGGGCAATGTAAAATACTACGGCGCGCCGGCAATCAAGCAAAAAATCACAGGTCTGGGGAAACTGACACCTATGGGTAGTCCTCAATAATTTAAAATCCGATATCATGCCTTTTTCCGCAGAGACATTATCAGGACCTTGTCTTTCAGGGTGAGCGGGTGCATATTAATTTTCCGGGCAAGCAGTGCGTTGATATTTCCCATCGTAAAATCGGTAAAAATGTTCTGTTAGTACCTTGATAACAATTTTCTTGTTTTTTGGGCAAGAAAATTCTAAAAATAAAGAATGTGGCTTGTCCACATTAAGGAGCCGTAAAACGAACAAAATCGAGCAGATCTTGAAAGACTATCACACAAAACTCCTCAACTTTATCAGGGGACGTGTCGGCTGATTTGCAAAAGGTGACCTCAAATGCGGGTCACCTTTTTTATTCATTTCCGTCATGTCGTCGGGAAGCACAACCATCTAAAAAAGGGCCCTGACCGGGTTTTCGATTATTTCTTTGAGATCACTTAAAAACGAGGCGCCGACCGCACCATCGATCACCCTGTGGTCACATGAGAGAGTCAGCGCCATGTTGGATCTAACAGAGATCCTGTCATCCTCATCCACAACAGGCTCTTTAATGACCTGCCCTGCCGCCAGTATCGCGGAGCCGGGAGGGTTGATGATGGCGGTGAACTCACGTATACCGTAGGACCCGAGATTTGTTATGGTAAAAGTTGCGCCGCTGTACTCTTCGGGTTTTAGCCTGTTGTTCAAAGCCTTATCGATCAGCACCTTCAGCTCCATATCGATATCAACAATGCCTTTGTTCCAGCAGTCTCTCACCACAGGGGTTATGAGACCGTCAGGCTGGGCTACCGCGAGCCCGATGTCAGCACTGCCGTACTGGACGATTACATCACCCTGCCATCCGGCGTTCACCATCCTGTGTTTTTGCAGCGCTTCGGCTGTGAGTTTAATGAGAAAGGCGTTAAAAGAGACCTTGTTCTCCAGTTTTTTGTTCAGCAGTGTGCGGGAGTTCAAAATATCGTCCATTGCGGCAATGACCTTCAGATAGTAGTGGGGTGCTGAATATTTTGAATCCGAAAGTCTCTGCGCGATTATTCTGCGTTTGCCGGAGACAGGGATACTGACGGAAGCCGTTTCGATCCGCGGGGTTTTCCCGGCCTGTGCCGCAGCGGGAGCTTGCCTTATGGATTCTTCAATGTCTCTTTTTACGATACGGTCGTCAGGCCCGCTGCCGTGGAGTGTTGTAAGATCGATATTGTGCTGCCCGGCAATTTTCCGTGCCAGCGGTGAAGCTTTCACACCCTGCGGGAGTTTCTCATCTTTTACCGGCACGCTTTCTGCTGCCGGTTTAGCCCGGACGAATGATATTTCCTCCTCCGGTTGGGCCCGGACCGCTGAAGTTTCCCCGAGGATTTCCGATATATCTTCATCTTTCTCACCTACAACCGCGATGACTTCACCCACGCGTACTTCACTTCCGTCAGAAGCAACTATCTTTAAAAGTGTACCTTCATTTATCGATTCATATTCCATGACTGCTTTGTCAGTTTCAACATCACAAAGTATCCGGCTGTTTTCTACGGTATCCCCCTCTTTCACACGCCATTTTATGATAGTACCGGTTTCCATGGTGGGTGATAGGGCAAGCATCAGCACTTTTTCAGCCATTTTTGTCTCCATTATCCATGTGGTCTAATCTTTATATAGTACCTTTTTTACCGCTTCGACTATTTTCGGGGCCGAGGGCTGCGCTGCAAGCTCGAGCTTGTGATTATAAGGCATCGGAACATCCTCAGATGACACGAGCTCAATAGGCGCGTCAAGATGATCGAAACAATTTTTCGAAACAAGCCAGGCTATCTGGGAGCCGACACTCGCGAAGGGCCAGGCTTCATCCACAATTACACATCTGTTTGTCTTTCGGACCGATCCGTAAATCGTTTTTTCATCGAGAGGGCGGATGGTCCGCAGATCGATTATCTCGGGCTCGATCCCCTCCTTTACCAGCTGTTCAGCCGCCGGGAGCACAGCTATCATTGGTTTTGAAAATCCGATGATAGTCACATCCCTGCCTTCCCTGGATTTTTTCGCACTGCCAAAGGGTATCAGTATTTCACCGTCGGGTACCTCGCCCTTCAGCTGATACATCATTTCAGCCTCCAGGAAGATCACAGGGTTATCATCACGTATTGCGGTTTTCAAAAGACCTTTTGCGTCTCTCGGTGTTGACGGGCATACAACCTTGAGGCCGGGGAAGTGAGAATATAAAGCCTGCAGCGCCTGGGAGTGTTGGGATGCCAGGTATTCAGCAGGTCCGTTCGGCCCCCTGAAAACGACCGGTACCTTCAGCTGTCCGCCCGACATGTACCTCATCTTGGCGGCATTGCTTATGACCTGGTCTACCGCCTGAAGGGAAAAGTTAAAGGTCATCCACTCTATTATGACCCTGAGGCCTGCCAATGCTGCGCCTATCCCTATACCCGTAAATCCCCCTTCTGAAATAGGGGTGTCAATGACCCGTTCGGGGCCGTACTTGTCAAGAAGGCCCTGGCTCACCTTATACGCGCCGTTGTATTGAGCAACCTCCTCCCCCATGAGGAGGACATCTTCGTCCCTGGCCATCTCCTCATCCATTGCCTGCCTAAGAGCTTCACGAATAGTGATGATGGGCATTATTTTCCTCCTTCAAGCAAGTACATCTTCATACAGAGTTTCTATTTTAGGCTCAGGGCTTTCTTCAGCAAACCGCACAGCCTCTTCGCTCGCCGAACGGCAATTCTTGTCGATAGCAGTGAACTCATCATCCGTCAACATCCTGTTTTCGAGCATGTGTGCCTTGAGGCCCAGTATCGGGTCCTGTTTTTTATAGTTGTCAAGCTCGTCGGCAGTCCTGTACTTTGCCGGATCGCTCATCGAGTGGCCTTTATATCTGTAGGTCCTGATTTCCAGAAAAGCCGGCACATGTTTTTTCCGTGTGTTGCTTACAGTTTTTAAAACCTCCTCGTACACCTCCATGACATCCATGCCGTTGACCAGTTTTCCTTCAATGCCGTAGGAAGCGCCCATCACGGAAAAATCCGTTACGGCCGAGACACGGCTGAAATCGGTCCCCATGCCGTACTGATTGTTTTCGCAAATATACACGACAGGCAGGTTCCATATCTTTGCCATGTTCAGGCTCTCATGGAAAGAGCCCTGATGTATGGCGCCGTCACCGAAAAAACAGAGCACGACCCCGCCCTCTTTTTTATAACTGATTTTCAACGCGATGCCGGCCGCGATCGGGATGTGAGCGCCGACAATTCCGTTGCCGCCGAACATATGTTTTTCTACATCGAACAGGTGCATTGAGCCGCCCTTTCCCCTGGAACAACCCGAGGACTTTCCGAAAAGCTCAGCCATGATAACACCCGGGTCCATGCCGCACTCCAGAGCGTGACCGTGGTCCCTGTAGGCTGTGACCACATAATCTTTTTTGAGATCGAGAGCCGTAATTGAGCCCACAGCAACCGCTTCCTGGCCGATATATAGATGGCAGAAACCGCCTATCTTTCTCAGCCCGTACATCCGGGCGCACTTTTCCTCAAACCTGCGTATGAGAAGCATATCTTTAAGGAGTTTCTTTAAAAATGCTCCATCCTCTCTTATGCTCTTTTTCTTTTCAGCCATTTTTCTTCTCCTGAACGAACATGACCTTCTCTTTTTTACCTTTCATGGACAGATAATAAGTTGCTTTTTCAATAATAGTTTCCAGAACGAGCAGGTCGGTTTCATCAACATTGATCTTCCAGAATGCTGTGAGCTTCGAGCCAACCGCTTCCAGGACTTCGGACCTTATTGAGGGATTGTCTATGATATTGACCTTCCCCTCCACCACAATTATTTGATCGAGAGGCCGTGTCTGGAACATCCACTGAACCCGGGGATTCGATTTTATCTGTTTCACTTTATTCGAATGGGGGGAAGTTATTGTGAATATAGCGTCAGGGCGCCCTTTCAGGATTGCAGGCGTGACCCATCGCATGTCAGGCATACCGTCGTCACCCGTGGTTGCCAGGACAGCGGTCTGAACCTTGTCAATAATTTCCTCTAATTTATGTACTATTTCATTTTTTATCATTAAACCCTCCGGCCGGCCTGATTACTGAAACAGTCTCTACTAATAAAATACCAGGTGCTAACTCTTTACAATAATAACCTTAATTCTCCCGGGTTTTCTGATCAAGCATATTTCCTCCCGAATGTTACGGCGGATAATCCTGCTGCCACCCACCGGTTTAACCGGTAGTTAATCTGACGGAAAATTAGCCGGCTTAGCCGTCTGCTCGGCCTTTGTCTTGATTTTCAAGACCAAAGATCTCTTTGATCAATTGCCGGAAAGTATCTTTTGGCAGAGCGCCCATACTCATTTGAGGTTTATCGTTTTTGGGTACAAAAAGTACTGACGGGATACTGCTTATTCCGAAAATAGCTGCCAGTTCCTGCTCCTCTTCAGTGTTAACCTTGTAAATATCGACTTTGCAGCAGTACTCCTCGGAAAGCTCTTCAAGAATCGGCGCCACGATCTTGCAGGGGCCGCACCATTTTGCGTAAAAGTCGATTATACACGGGTTTTCACCCTTATAGGCCCAATCTTTGTTTTTTTCATAATCAAAAATTTTTTCCTTAAACGTTTCTTTTGTCAAATGTTCGATTGCCATGCCAACCTCCCCGTTTTACATTTAATTTGTTCGGTAAACTGTGTAAAAATATCAGCTACTCTTAATATACGCGGTTACGGACTGTAAGGCATTAGTGAATATCGGGCAGCCTCTTCTGATGCTGTGCCGCCCTGTTGAGGTAATAATGCCACAGAATTCTTGCGGCTACCGCTCTCCATGGACTCCATTGCAGGCTGATCTCGTGGAGCTTTTCCGGTGCTGGCCGGCTTGAAAGTATCTTCAAATCCTGTACCGCGACCGCAAGTGCCAGATCTCCGTTTGGCCATATATCCGGTCTCTTAAGGGCCATTAATAAATAGATGTCCGCTGTCCAGGACCCGACACCTTTTAATTTCATCAGCTCTGAACGTGCCGTTGAATCATCCATGTTATGAAGTTCTTTAAAATTTATTTCCCCGTTAAGTATGGCACCGGACAATTGACGGCAATAGGCAGCTTTCTGCCTGCTAAAACCGACTTCCTTTAAAGTTACGTCATCTAACGCAAGAAATCCTGTCGGTGTCAAAGGAGTAACAGTTTCAATGAGATGCGTAAAAGCTGCTCTTGCGGACGCGAGCGAAACCTGCTGTTCAAGGATGATGTGCACCATGGTCGGGAACCCGGGTTCCCTGGACCACATTGGCGGGGGGCCGTGTTCATCCAGTACAAAGGCTAATTTCTCGTCGCAGTTTCGTAAAAACCGCAATCCTTGTAAAAAGGTCCTGTCCGTCAGGCTGTCCGGCATTGAAAAACCGCCTTGCGATATAAATTTTCCGGCTTTTACCTCAATACTCCTATATTAAAGTTGCTATTCAAGTATTTCCCATTCGGCGTTTTCTAATAAATATCTTCCGCTCGCCTCATGGAGGTCGGTGCTTTCGGCTCCATTTCAGACACGAGAACGGTTTTTTCACCATCGTACCCGCACACGACATGCGTATGACCGCCAAAATAGTAGCCCTCGCCGAAATCAAAACAGGGAAGGAACCCCATATCCACAAACATCATTACAGGCTGCCTGTTGTTAAGCATTTCGATCATGGTTTGTTCCGCCTATGCGGCGCTCGATGTCGATTTCTTCCCGATAACAACGCCTGTTCTTTCTCCTAAATCAATATGGAAGTTTTTGTTGTTGTCCCTGCCTCCCATAAATGGAAGCGTACCTTTTTGATGCCAGTATATAAAACCCATTCCGGACCCGATGCCCAGCATCATGTCTTCGCTCAATGGTGAATTGTAAAAGTCATATATTTTGGCGAACGAGTTTGTCTGGCAGTGATAGCCGTCAAGTACTTTGAAATTGTCAAACGGTTTTATGTTCATTTGTTATTTCCTGTTATGGATTATTTTCTTAGCTCAAGTTCTCAAATGTCAACCTGAAATCTATCCGCTTCTGTCTTTTCAACGACATCATCTTTGGTCATAGAGAATGCCTTAAAGCGTACAGCGATCAATCAATAAGGATCAATCCATTCCAGACTGCGGTTTCTTTGGGCGGAATGTCAAAAGGCAGCCCAGCGTTGATAGCGGTTTTGACTACATCGATCCCCATTGCTTCCATTGAAGGCCGGGCAAGGAAAGGATGACGGCAGGGTTCCTTTGATCCCGGGTTTACGCACGTACCGCACAGCCTGCAGGACCCCCCTATTAAACCGGCAGCAAAATTGTACCCCATAGAAAACGCGGCTGATTCGGCCTTGTTGACGATCTCGTGAAGCAGCTTCCTTGCCTTGGTCAAAGATTGATGGTAACTATCAGAAAAAGCTTTGTTTTTATAAAGGTCTGCAATGTTCTCTGTTTCATTTTCGATCATATTTTTTATCTTTTCCGGGATAGCGATCCCCACCTGCAGGAGTATAGCGACACCGTATCTTGATAATATCCTGGCAAAATCGGCAACAGACATCACATTTGGAGGGCACATCAAATTAACACCATAATCATCGCAAACCGGGACCATGCATTTAAAACGCGTCCTTTCATCGATCACCACGTCTTTTGCTTCGAAGCAGCTCGCAGCAGTACCTCCGGAGTTCAGGGCCAGATCGCATAAACGTTTCATATCATTTTCCATTTTCCCAGCCATTTATTATCTCCTTCGTGCAGGAATAATTTTACGTACAGGTACTCATCTTCATAAAAAATCAACCATCCCAGTTGAGAAAAGAAAAAGTATTGGTGTTATAACAAAAACAGCGAGTTGTAAATAAAGTTTCTTCATTAAATATAGGCATTCTTTTCGTATTTCCCACACGTGGCAATAACTTCGTAACATTTTCAGCTTAAATGAAGGTAGTTTTTATGTCAATATAAAATGTCAGTCCCTTGAAAAATAGTCTGCTGCGTTTAAGATGAACTCCTCCTGTTTATAAAGGATTTGAGTGCCGGTAAAATAATATTTTTTAAGCTGAGACAATGAATGTAAAACTGTTTATTTTTCTTTTAATTACGGGTTTCCTTGTCTTTTTAACCTCCTGTATGTCCCGTGGAAACTTGTTTGACCTGGCAAACGATACTCTTGATCCTGATATAAAACTATCTGTCCCGGGCGGCGGGTTTATTGGAGAAACCGAAGTATTTGTTCCCAGGAAAGAGACATTTACGATCAATGACATAGGTGATAAAGATTTACAAATAAACGGGCTTGCCATTATCCATGGGGATATTACACAATTTGACCTTGATGTGTCAACTATTGTATCTCTGCTTGAACCGGGTGACAGCACTTCGTTCGATATTATTTTCAAACCGACAAA
>DRHN01000188.1 GCA_011049595.1 Spirochaetota bacterium
GTATATGGCAAAGATCCGGAAAAGATCGAATTTGAGTTTTACTGTGTTATGGTGGCACGAATGGCCTATGAGTATTTTCTGAAAGAACTTGGCGGTCGGTATCTGCACAAGGAGGTTGGCAACAAGTACACTTTGAACTCAATGAGAAATCTACTCTTTGAAAAAAGGAATTGCACAATTCAGCAGAACTCTGAAGGTGATATTGTGGTCACGATCCTGGATACAGAAATGACTGAACTCATTCATTCTGTTTCCAAGATGCTAAGCTCTCTTAAAGAAAAAGGAAAGAACAAAGTTTTGTGGTGGAACAATCGTAGTGTACTTCTACGCACTGCCAGCCAGTACGCCGGCGAAAGTGTCCAGTCAGACTTCCGTTGACGTGTCCACCCAGTCGGGGTAGGATCGTCTGATAACCCTTTGAAAAGCAAGTAAATATAATGGTTAGAAACACACAATTTGGCTTAAGTTGAAATATATCACACTTCCAAAATAATTCTAAAAAAAATTACACGCGGTCGGTGATATATAAAGAGAAGGGAATTTGATATGACAAAAATTATAAAAAATTCTCATAATAAAACATGACCTGTCAAAAAAATCAGCATAATGATATATGTGTATTCAGGCAGCATTATTGCCGGCTATTTACAAAGCTCATTTGTCACATCCACCGCGCCTGTAGCGTCAGGTGCATAGCCGTCAACCCCGATCAAATCGGCATATTGCCTGGTCACGGGCGCGCCGCCTATCATGATCTTCACATCCTTTGCCACGTTGTCAGCCCTGACAGCCTTGACCACATCATCAATTGACGGCATAGTCATTGTGAGAAGTGTGGATATTCCAAGGACTTTTGCCTTGTTTTTCTTTACTTCTTCCACGAACTTTTCAGCGGGAATATCAACACCTATATCCACAACATTGAATCCTCCTCCCTCGAGCATCATGCACACAAGGTTTTTACCGATGTCATGAAGATCACCCTGCACAGTTCCGAAAACAACAGTTCCCTTTGAAATCTCTTCTGTTTCTGTCAGAAGGGGTCTTAACACATCCATGGACTCATGCATTGCGTTTGCCGCCCGAAGCACCTCGGGAATAAACATCTCACCGGACTTGAACTTATCACCCACAAATGCCATACCCACGTAGAGACCTTCATTTAAAATCTCAATGGGGCCCGCACCGCCATCGACCAGTTTCAGGCTCAGTTCTCTGCATTTTGCCGCATCCCCCCTGAAAACTGTGTCGGCTAATTCCTGGTATTTTGCCATGTCCGCTCCTTCATGTGGTATTGTTTAATTAGTTTCATAACTATTTACAGCTTTATTGAGTCTTTGATATTTTATAAATTTTTCATCGAATTTTTTTTCAGCCTTTGATGAAGGATAAAACCGATTTTCTTTTCCTTTTGTATATTCAATAACCTTGTATGGATCATCGAAAATACCGACAGCGCTCCCGCTTAATGCGGCGGCCCCCATGGCAGAAGCCTCATAGAGCGTAGAATTGATTATTTCAACCCCGGTTATATTGGCCTTTAGCTGTAGCCATTTATCAGACCTGGAGCCTCCGCCCACAATTCTCAATCTGTTTATCGGTACACCCGCGTTTTGAAAACCCTGAATATGCATCTTCAGTTCATAGCAAAGACCTTCAATCATACCCTGGATCAGATCGTTGACACCGGTATTTAAAGAAAGACCGTAGAGTGTCCCTTTTGAATCGGGATTAAATACCGGGTTGCAGGTCCCGGAGAAATGCGGGATCAACAGGAGGTCTCCTGGTCTGGTAGGATCGATACCCTGGAGCAGCATGTCATAAACATTTTTATTTTTTGCCGCTTGATTTAGAACAATATCTGAAAAAAGGTCTCGATACCATTTTAAAATGCTGCCGGAAGTCAGATTGAGGCTCAAAGAAACATAATCGTTAAAACCCGGAAAACACGGATATAAATTTTCCAGCATCTCCTTATTTAACTTAGGTTCTTTCATTAAAACTACTATGGCTTCCATGGTTCCCACGATGTTTAGAGCGGTAGTGGGGTCATTAATATCCAGCCCGGCCCCTACTGTGGCGCAAAACATATCATGCCCCCCGCTGCAGGCTATTACATCACCTGAAAAACCCAGTTTTCCCGCGATCTTATCATTGATTTTTTCAAGCACAGAACCCGACCCGACAGGTTGGGCCAGCTGGTTTTCGTTTACACCGATCGCATTTATGATATCTTTCGACCAGGATTTATTACGAATGTCAAAAAGCATGGTCCTGGCAGCTAAAGAATAACTTACAGCCGGTTTAACACCCATTTTTTGTAATATGTAATCTTCAAATGTGGCCCACCTGCGGACTTTTTTATAAATTCCGGGCTCATTTTTTTTGATCCACAGGATTTTCGCCAGACTGTTTATATGCAGCGGCGGCATGCCGGTTATTTCATAAAGTCTGTCTGTTCCGAAATCGTTTACGAAAAGCGCAATTTCATTCTTTCCCCTGGGGTCAAAGTCGATCACACAGGGTCTGACCGTTCTACATGCATCGTCCAGCGGTATTATTACATCACCGAGGGCCGAGATCGCAATTGCTCCAATCTTACTCCTGCCGATGGAACGGTTTATTTCTATTATTGCTTCAGCGCATTTTTCCCATACTGTCTCCGCTTCAAGATCGAATCTATTGTTTCCGGCGTTAATCAGATCGTATTCCCGATGCGAATGGGCTGCCATGCTCCAATTTTCATCAAAAGCTATCGCTTTACACCCGCTTGTTCCTATATCAAGTCCCAGTAACAGCATATCACTCATTTTAGCCATACTATATTTTATTAATTAAGTAAAATCTTTTTACTGAATACTATTTCGTCTTCTATTTATTGAAAATTTAAAGCAATCAGGTCTGAAATAATCCTCACCATAAAAAAGCGGAGAGCCTTTTTGACCGACAATTACCTGTTTTAACGCGAGTATGGGGGATCCCGTCTTATAGGATAATTTTTCGGCTAATTCTTCAGTACAATTTTCCGGATAAATTTCGGCAAAGCTGTTGCCGATCTTTATACCGCTTTCCTCTATTAATTTAAACAGCGACATGATCCTGTCGTTGACAGCCAGAAATATCGTTGCCACTTCAGGACCTAAATAATCCATCGAAAACACAACGGGCCTTTTATCCGCAGTTCTCACCCGCTTTAACAAAACGATCCCGCATCCCTTTTTTACTTTTAACTTATCGGCCAGCGCTCCATCGGCGTTTATCAATTCAACTTCGTGAAAGGTGACCCCGGGCTCGCACCCCGCAATTTCAATCATCCTGGTCGAACCGAGATTAATATCCAGCGTTCCCACTATATCTTTTACATTACCTGAAACATATGTACCGCTTCCCCGCTTGCTGTATATTAATCCTTCTTCCCTTAACTGTCTGAGCGCCTCCCGTAGGGTGACCCTGCTAACACCAAGAAGACAGGCAAGCCTGTCTTCGGGAGGAAGTTTTTCGCCGATCTCTAATTTTTTTTCTTTTATATAATCTATCAGCGCTTTTCTAATTAAAATATAAGGTGACATTTAATTTACAATTTAATAAGTTTTTAGAATCCCTATCAGCTCTTTAAAAACATGTTCCTTCCCCTGATTTGACAGCAGGGGAAGGAACATAAGGATCAATTCCCAGTAAAAACTTTAATCCTGATCATTATAAACCTGATGGGTTAATATCCCGGGATCAGGGTAATGTCCATATAAGATCTACCACTCGATATTCGACAGCCAGTTGATGTAATTTTCAACCATTTCCGGGTCCTCTTCTTTCCAGTTATCCATGGATTCCTGCGCCTTCCGGCCCAGCTGTTCGGGAGTAAGTTCCCCGGTAAACACCATCTGAAATATCCCGTAACCGATATCGTTCATGACATTCGGAGGGATAAGCTCGGAGACCCAGGGTATAGGATCGGGCGCGTTAACAATCGTTGATCCGATCTTTCTGTCCAGAGCCTTGTTCACTTTGCTCCAATCAAAATTTTTATTGGCAGGGAACGCGTTCAGATCATTGTAAAGCGCGTTCATTCTTTCATCCGAATGCAGAAATATCAGGAAATCGGCTGCTTCTTTTTTATGTTTGGAGTTTGCCGAAATGGCAAGACCGTTGGTAATGATAGGCGACTTTCCTGCCCAGCTGCCTTCACCAAAGATCGGGGTCGGAAAAATATCCGCTACGCCATCCCCCAGCAGATCCTCCATGCTCGGTATCAGGCCTGACGGGACCATGCTCATGGCGGCTTCCCCGGAAAGAAAAAGATCCATGCCCTGACTCATATCGATCGAAAGTATGTCCTTGTTCAGATACCCCTTTTCAAACAGATCCAGATACACTTCCCATCCTTTCCAGTACCTGTAATCGGCCCAGCTTTGCTTGCCTGTAGCCAGGTCCGCCAGGTCCTGGAATGAATCCATTCCCTGCTGTACTGTAAACGCCAGGGTCCACTCCCCGACAAACAGGTCTTTATACCCGAGGGATATCGGCAGGATACCGGCATCTTTTAAGGCTTTACAGTTTGCCAGCAGCTCATCCCATGTAACGGGCGGGTCCGGTTTTAAACCGGCTTTTTTGTACAGGTCTTTATTTAAGGCCCAGACATTGGAATATGTGTACCATCCCACACTGTATGTTTTCCCTTCATAATACGACACTTTGTCGACATTCATGGTATCCAGCTGCGCTTTCGGTATAACATTCTCCAGGGGCTCGAGATAGCCCAGCCAGACCCAGGGCAGATGGTATATCCCGTTCCATCTGAAGAGAAGGTCTGGCCCCCCGCCTGCGGCTGCCGCGTTCGGGAATTGTGTCAGCACAACATCGGTTGCCTGCAACGTCGGTTCCACAGTGATATGCGGGTTTTTATCCTCAAATTTGGCTACCGTTTCTTCGATCCAGCCCGTCATCCCCACGACTTCCTGCTCGCCCCACCACCAGAAAATAAGAGTGACAGGTTCCCTCACTTCTTTCTCTTCCTCTTTCTCAACTTCCGTTGTTTTTCCCGGCTTATCAGCTTTTTTTCCAAGCAGGATAGTTGCCGGGATCAACATAAGAAAAGAAATCAAAATCACTGCGATGAGTATAAAACGTTTTTTATTCATTTGTGCCTCCTTATTAAAGTATAAATATTATTTACAAACAGGTGCTGCTGAATACAATCCGCCTCCTTAAATGTAAATTTTAAAAAGTATTTTCAAAATCTTTTATGATTTTTGCGATCTTATCTTTTACCCTTTTCTCCATTGACCCCCCCCTGTGCTCCGCTATTATTTTATCCGCCACTTTTCTTGCATTGTCCATTATTGACGGCATTCCCTGCTGTTCCCACAATTCCGGGACAATTCTGTTAAAAACCTGATAATCTGTCCTTTCTTCGGGCTTTATATGTTTTAAAGTGTGCTCTTCCATCAGGAAGTTCCGGCTTTGACCGACAGTTTTAATGACATCATAGGCTATTGTTTCTTTATCCACTTTTATTCCTTCCAAAAATCTTCTGACAAACTTTGCCATATCATTGTCGACTACCAGCTGCTCATAGCTCACATTGAAACCTGTTGAAAACATGCCGCAATCTATGATAATATCGGTTTTTGCCATCATGGCGGCTATAGCGTTAAATATCTTCTCTATCGCGTTCTGCTCGTCGTGGAGATTGGCATCCGTGTCGAACGCGGTCGAATGAGAAGGTAAATTGTAATGTCTTGCCATCTGCGTGTGCGCGATGTTACAAACATACCTTTCGGGTATACCGATCAGCGCGGTCCCTTTTGTCATCTCGAATATAGTCCATGCGGAACCGTAAATAACAGGCGCACCCGGGTTTATCAGCTGGGTAAATACAACGCCGGACAGATCTTCAGCGTTTGTAATCGTCATCAGCCCTGCCAGCGTTTTAGGGGCGGTGACCCCGGCCATCGGCTCGGACAGGACCATAAAAGGGAAATTTTCCTCTGCAAGTATCGCCAGGCCTTCGGAGGTCCCTTTTGACCAGGTGAGCGGGCTCGAAGGAGACAGCTGGCATATCCCTATCGGTTTTTGGGATATTTGTTCTCCCCTGCAAACGGCCTTTACGATATCGAGCAGCCCTCTGACCTCCTGCCCGTTTTCCGGGGAGAAATAAACAGGTTTTACTGTATTGTTTAAAACAGCATCCAGAGCGTGAAGGATTGTTGACCTGGAATTAACATCCTGGGGCATGGCCTGCACACCGACTACATCGATCTCATCTAAATGGTCCGAGAGCAACGCAAAATTCCCGACCTCTTCCTTGGTTATTGGCCTTTTTTCCCCTGTCTCTTCATTATAAAAGTAGATCGCGTTATGCCCGCTCGCGACATAGGTTTTTTTACTTTTCCCGATCTCGATATATTTTCCGAGATCCCGGTAATATACTTTTATGATGTCGGGGGCCGAACCGAGACACTCATCGATTATTTTATTGTTCACTCTGACTATTTTTGAATCAAAATCAACATCAGCCCCTTTTTCAGACAGCATTTTTAAGACCTTTTCACTCTTTACTAAAATACCGATATCCGTAAGAATTTTTCTCGAAGCTTCATCGATCATTTGAATTTCTTCTTCGGTGAGTACCGAAACATCACTCATTTTCATCGCGGTTTTCCTTTCAGTAAGTTTTAATCCCGCAGGATCATGTTGATCCTGTCTGGTCATTATAATTTTTCGCTATTTTAAACCAATTAGTATAACCAGTCAATAAAATAGTTTGTTTTTTTTAAAAATTTGTATGCTTTATTAAAAAACCATTGTTTTTTTATTTATTTTTTGATACCCTTCACGCATGATGAAAACGATCAAAACCGGAAAAGCGGCCCCCTATCTCTATATCGCACCTTTTGTCATAATAACTCTTTTTATCTTTGGATTTTCCATACCATCTATATTTATTTTTTCGTTTCAACGCATCCGGGGTATAACCGGAGAATTTATCGGGCTCGGTAATTACAAACATGTAATAGCCAACATGGAGTTTCAGGCCGCCGTAAAAAACAACTTACAGCTTCTGATAATCGTGCCGGTGCTTGTATTTCTCGCTATAATAATGTCGGTCCTGGTATTTGAAGGTGTCAGGGGGTGGAAATTTTACAGGACCGCTATATTTATCCCGTACATTCTTCCCATCACTGTCGTCGGGATCACATTCGGGTATATTTTCACATTAAGAGGTGTTTTGAATGAATTTCTGAAACTCATTAGCCTGGATCTGGGTATCGACTGGCTGGGAAACCCGAAGCTGGCTTTGTGGACATTGATGATAGTTATCATATGGAAAGAGCTGGGTTTCGGTATAATGCTTTTTTTAGCCAGGCTCATGAGTATAAACGAAGATATCTACGATGCCGCCAAAATAGACGGAGCAAACTGGTTCAGACTGCTTTTACACATAACCATACCGCAATTATCGACTATCATTGAGTTTTTCGGGATAATAACGGTCATAAATATCCTGAGCTGGATTTTTGCTTATTCGTACACCGTGACTATGGGGGGGCCAGGCTACGCTACCATGGTTATCGAGCTTTTTATCTTCAAGCAGTTGATGAAATGGTCTATCCCTAAAGTTGGCGCCGGCGCGGCTGCTTCCGTCCTGTTATTTTTTGCCGTGCTGGTCCTTGTTTTCAGCCTGCTGCGAATCAGAAAACGGATGATCGAAGATATAGAGTAAATAAAAACTAAAACATTATACGGACAAAAATGGCTGCTAATTTCAGAAGATCTTTAACTCATTTAATTTTGATCATTGCATCTGTTATCTCAATATATCCGATATTCTGGATAATAATCACTACATTTAAAACCAAACAGCAGTACCTGCAGAGCAAAATAGGGCTGCCCTGGCCGCCGAATTTATCCAGTATTCAGCAGGCCTTTTCCTCCGCGAATTTCACAAGGTGGCTCTTTAATTCATTTTTTATTACTTTCAGCTCGGTCTTTTTAGGGCTTGTCATCGCCATCCTGGCTGCCTATGCCATTACAAAGCTGAAATTTATCGGCAAGGAATTCCTTTTGAGCTATTCCATAGCCTTAATGGCTATCCCTGTTATTGTCATGATCATACCCATATACATCCTTTTTTCCCGGATCGGTCTGATAAACACATACCTGGGCATGATCATAATCTACACGGGCATTACTGCCCCATTCAGTGTATATCTGCTTGTCCCTTTCTTTAAAAGTATACCCTGGGAGATCATCGAATCTTCTATAATCGACGGGTGCGGAAGTTTTGATATATTGAGAAAAATAATTATACCTGTTTCAGGCCCTCCTATAGCGACTCTGATCATTGTAAATTCCCTGTGGATCTGGAACGAGCTGCTGATGGCACTTATATTTCTGCCCATGGACAAAACCCACACTATCATGGTCGGGCTCACTGTCCACCAGTCACGGTACTCGATAAACGTGCCTGTGGTAGTTTCCGGGCTATTTATTTCAGCGCTGCCCATGCTGGTTCTTTATTTCGCATTACAGAGATTTTTTATAAAAGGGCTGGTCTCCGGTTCCGTCAAGGGCTGACCCGGGACAGCTATTATAAAAAAGCTGGATCAAATGTTATATCTATCCAGAAAATTACATTCCCTGAGCGGGTTGATGCCCGCGGGCTTATTTCTCGTTTTTCATTTTTTCGAGCTGGGTTTGAATATCTTCAAAATAAATATCGGTGTCGTTGTTATATTATTCTGGATACCTTTTCTTTTCCACATTTTCTACGGCGTTAAGATCATTATCAGTGGAAACATTATTTTTAAATACAGATACTATAGAAATTATTTGTTCATATTACAACGATTCACAGCGATTTTCGTTTTTGCGTTTATTGTGCTGCACATAGTTTCATTGCAGCTATTCCCTTTCTGGATGAACACTATCTGGTACCGTACTGTCTATTTTTGCGGTATTATCGCGGCGGTTTTTCACTTTGTGAACGGGCTTTTCGGTTTTTTAACCGGGTGGGGAATTATTTCAGGAAAAACTGCCCAAAAGCGGGTGGTTATCGGGACATTTGTATTGTTCATTGTCCTGAGCGGGCTGGGAATTTACAATTTTATAAACTTTTTTTAAGGTCCCTATGCATCAAAATAAGATAATAATAATAATAGGCGGCGGCCTGGCCGGTTTAAGCGCGGCCAAAACTATCGCTGGAAAAGATGTCCGGGTAGATATATTTTCAATAGTAAAGGTCAAAAGGTCCCATTCAGTCTGCGCCCAGGGAGGCATCAACGGCGCGGTAAACACGAAGGGAGAGGGAGATTCACCCTATCAGCACTTTTATGAAACGGTCTATGCCGGTGATTTTCTCGCCAACCAGTCCCCGGTAAAAGAAATGTGCGAAGCGGGTCCTGACATTATTTTTATGCTTGACCGTATGGGCGTTATGTTCAACAGAACTCCGGAAGGGAATTTAGACTTTCGAAGGTTCGGGGGCACCCAGTTTCACCGATCGGCGTACGCGGGCGCGACCACGGGACAGCAGCTTCTTTACGCGCTGGACGAGCAGGTCAGGCAATACGAGGCCGCGGGCATCGTACATAAATATGAGGGCCACGAGTTTCTTTCTCTTGTTACCGATAAGGACAACAACGCAAGGGGAATCATTGCCATAGACATGGTAACCATGGGGATACATTTTTATAAAGCGGACGCGGTAATCAACTGCTCCGGCGGACCGGGCTATATTTATGGGAAGACAAC
>DRHN01000189.1 GCA_011049595.1 Spirochaetota bacterium
CTGTTTATTTACACTGACACAGTGCAAATAAGGAAATTATTATTCATATGCTTTTTCGATAAAATTGCGCAGCCATTTGGGCCTCCATAGGATCAGTACTATTCCAATAAAAGCTACAATAGGTACAAACATCGAAACGGCATCAATTGCTGCCAGAACGACTAGTATGAGAATCGCAAATATGCGCACTTGTGTACTTTGTTTCATGTTCCCCCCAATGGAATCTCCATTTTCCTATAAGGATTTTATATAAAGAGAACTCGTAAGTCAATATAAACAAAAAAACCTTGACTGGAAAAGGTTGTTATGATATTTTTTGCAGACTTACACGCTTTTAATTTAGAACTTAATATAGAGAGGATAGATATCAATGAATAATTTGTTATTTGCAGCGTTTGGACCACAGGGCGGGGCTTCATCAGGGGGGGGTTCCGGTGGAAGCCCTATGTCACTAATCTTCATGGTAATTGCGATATTCGCGGTGATGTATTTCCTTATGATAAGACCCCAGCAGCGGCAGAAGAAACAGCACCAGGAACTTTTGAGCAAAATCTCAAAGGGTGACAAAATTGTAACTGCCGGGGGTATCCACGGCACTATCGCCGGTGTTAAGGACGATACGGTTATTGTCAAGATCGCCGACAATGTAAAAGTAGAAGTAAGCAGAGCGTCTATAACTAAGGTTGTCTCTTCCAAAGCGTCGAGGCCTCAGGTTGACAAACAGGAGGGAAATGTCAAGAAGGAAGATAAGGGTGACACGGGAGCTTAATTCAAGCTGTCTGTAATTCCATCCGGCGTTCCAATGATCAGTTGGTCCGGTTTATTACCGATTTTACCTGTATCAGGGATAAAACTTATAAAAACTTTATGTTAGAGTGAGCTATGAATAGAGCCTTCAGGATAGTAATTGTACTCATTGTGATCGGTATCGCGGTTTGGGGTTTTTCCTACACATATAAGTGGTACTTTGTGTACTCTGAAGAGGACAGGGAACTTGCCAATCTTACATCTTTAGAGCTTGCAGATTACCCTGAGGAAAAAAGGCTCCAGATAAAAGAGATGAAACAGCTGAGGTCAAGAATAATTAACCTTGGCCTTGATTTAAAGGGCGGCATATATATGGTGCTTGAACCTGATTACGAAGAGATGAAAAAAAGAAGCGGGGGAGAGGAACCGACCCAGGCAGAAATAAGTGATGCGATGAGAAGAGTAATTGAAATTCTGAGGAACAGGATAGATAAATTCGGTGTGTCAGAACCTACAATTACAACGCAGGGCGAAGACAGGATAATAGTCGAACTTCCGGGCTCAAAGGACCCCGACAGGGCCCAGACTGTAGTAATGGGGAGGGGGCTTCTTGAGTTTATGCTCGTAGACGAGGATACAGCCGCAAAATTAACAAGGGATATGTTTGATGATATGGGTAATCTGATAGATGCTTCAATAATTCCTGAAACTTCGGCCCTATTTTATCTGTGGGAAAAAAACAAATATGACGTTCTTGAACGCAGGAGGGCGGTTGTTCTTTACGATGAAATTCTGCTTGACGGCAGTACCATTAAAAAAGCTCAGGTCCAGACTGACAACTTCGGTAAACCAGAGGTAGTTTTTTCTCTTTCTTCTGAGGGGGCCAAGCACTTTTCAACGATCACCGGGGCAAATGTGGGAAAGCGGCTGGCCATAGTGTTTGACGGCAAAATACTTTCCATGCCTTCAATTAGAGAGAGGATCCCGGGCGGGCAGGTAAGGATAACAGGTACATTTTCAATGAAGGAAGCTCAGGACCAGGCGCTGGTGCTGAGGGCGGGTGCTTTTCCGGTCCCGCTTCAGATCGCCGAGCAGAGGACCATAGGCCCGTCACTGGGAAGAGACTCGATAGAGGCCGGTGTAAAGGCTGCAATAATAGGGGCCATCGCGGTTGTTCTGTTTATGCTTATATATTTCAAACTCTCAGGGATCATCGCGGATATTGCTCTTGGTTTAAACATATTTCTTCTTCTCGGGGTCCTTGCCTGGCTCAATTTTACACTTACCCTGCCCGGGATAGCAGGTATGATCCTTACAGTAGGTATGGCTGTTGACGCGAATGTTATCATCTTTGAAAGAATTAAAGAAGAAATAAGGAACGGGAAGACAGTCATAGCTTCGATTCAATCCGGGTATGACAAAGCATTCAGAACAATACTTGACGCAAACATGACCACTCTAATTGCTACTTTCGTTCTTTCCCAGTTTGGTTCCGGCCCTATCAAAGGATTCGCAGTTACCCTGAGCATCGGGATTGTGATTAATATGTTTACATCGCTATTCGTGACAAAGCTTCTATTCAGCATAGGCATGGATATATTTAGAGTTCGGAAGCTGTCCATTTAAATCATTGATAATTGACGGCCGTTTTAAAAGCCTTGAACCGCAGTGTGGCGGAACTAAATTGCGGAAAAATCTGACTTGTAATGTTAATTTCAGTAATATGATCACGGGGAAAAGATGCTAAGTTCCACTAACATTAAGATCATTCAGTATAGAAAATTTGCCTATATTCTTTCAGCTGTAATTATGGTGGCCGGGGGGATCAATATTGCTATCAACCGGGGATTAAAGATGGGTATTGATTTCGCAGGCGGGAATATGATACAGGTCGAACTGCAGGATAAAACTGTTGAAATAGGTGAAGTACGGGACGTGCTTATAAGCACCGGATATGGCAATAATGTACAGAAGATCGAGGACCCCGGGAAAAATGTGTATATCCTCAAAACTCTCGCGCTGGAAAGAGACAACGACAAGGTGATAGCGAACATTAAGAAGGCGCTAACCGTCAAGTATGGTGAAGATGACGTAATATTTGAGAGAACTGATCTTGTGGGACCTCGAATAAGTAAAAATCTTTTAAGGACATCATACATAGTCGGTATTGTTGCTATCGCCCTTATTCTGATGTATACGACTTTCAGATTTCGTTTCAGGTTTGGAATCGCGGCTATTCTCGCCCTTATCCATGATGTGCTTATTGTTATGAGTTTTTTGTCCTTTTTTGGAAAAGAAATGGACACTTTCATTCTTGCTGCCATACTTACAATAATAGGTTATTCGCTGAACGACACGATCGTCGTTTTTGACCGGGTAAGGGAAAACCTGAAGTCGTCAAAGGCTTACGGGGAATACGCGCAAACTATTAATCGAAGTATAAACCAATCATTGTCAAGGACCGTTATTACATCGGTTACGACCCTGCTCGTTCTCCTGTCGTTGTACATTTTTGGCGGAAACACGATAAGGAATTTTGCTTTCGCGTTGATAGTCGGCGTATTGGTCGGCACTTACTCTTCGATGTTTGTTGCATCCGCTCTAATCGTCGATTGGAACAACTGGAAACCTGAAAAAATTAAAAAGAGCTAATTAGTTCTTATTGCGTCTTTTGACATTCAAACTATTAAATAATGTGGAAAATACGATTAACAAGGAGTAGCGGGTATGATGAAAAACACTGAATCAAAAGTGATTGAAGAAAAGGACATCGATACGATTTTAGCTGACGATATCGATTTTTCCGGAACAATGAAATTTAATAAATCACTTATGATCAAAGGTAAGTTTGATGGAAAAATTGATGCCGAGGGGCATCTCATACTTGGACCGAACTCGGTGGTAAAAGCGGAAATTAAAGCCGGAGTGGTGACGAATTACGGCAAAATAGTCGGAAACGTTGAAGTTATAAAAAAACTGGAGCTATTTAAGGGTGCGGAATTAAACGGTGATATAAAAGCTCCCGATCTTATTATTGAGAGCGGCTGTATCTTTAATGGAAACTGCTCAATGGGCGGTCAGAACCTTAAACAGGGTCATCCTGCAGCCAGAGAATATGCCCCGGATAAAGCAATGAAAAAATAATTTCGGTTTGATATATGGAATGCGGATTGTCCGCATCAGGATAGAGTAAATGAAAAGGATAACATTTCTAATATTAAGTCCGGTTATTTTTATCATAATAATTATAGTACCTTTGATTTCCCTCGCGAGCTTTCAGGAAGGATATGACTTATATAAGAAGGGCAAGTATTACGAAGCAGAAAAGATATTGTTGAGAGAAAAGGAACTGTCACCGAGAAACCTTGATATTTACGCTGTTTTGGGCTGGTGTTATTTATATACCGGCCGGTATCGCAGTGCGATCGGGGTTTCTCAGGAAGGACTCGATTTTAGCCCCAGGGACACACGGTTTTTAACGACAATGGGAAGATCTTATTTTGAGCTGAAGCGGTACCGTGATGCTATCGGCTATCTGGAATCTGCGGCTTCCTTCGATCCGGAAAACGCGTATAATTATTTCTACCTGGGCCGAATTTTTCTGGCGCAGGGAAAGTTAATACTTGCTGAAACCGCGTTTTCCGCGAGTATAAAGCTGATGAATGACAAGTATGTTTTTTATAAGTACAGAGGAGACGTTTACGAGAGGATGTCTGACTTCAAGGCCGCGGAAAAAGATTATAAGAAAGCCCTGGGTCTGAAACCGAGCGACCCCAAATTAAAAGAATCTTTGATAAAGGTGATCAGCAAACAGGTCGAAATGGAAGATGTATTTGAGTGATAACTGGATCTTTGCAGCGCCGGATTGCGGGCGAAAAAGAACGTGAATAAAAAAGGTATTTCTGTTGCGGTCATTAATCATGGATGTAAACTGAATCAATTTGAAGGTGAGGCGCTTGAAAACGGCTTCAGAATGGCCGGATTCAATGTGGTCAACAAAAAAGATGGTGGAAAGCCTGATATAACAATCGTAAATACGTGTACGGTTACAAATAAAAGTGACCGTAAGTCACGTAATTCAATAAACAGGGCCATAACAGCCAAAAAGAGGCAAGGGCTGGTCATTGTAACGGGCTGTTATGCCGAAACGAACAGTGAAGAATTCGATAAAAAGGATGGTGTCGATCTGGTCATCGGTAACAAAATAAAAGCCGCACTTCCTTCGATAGTACTGTCATATCTTTACCATTTGCCTTTCAATGAAAATGTGAATGATCTATCCTTTCAATTTGACAGTCCGCAAAAACCAAATCGTTCCCGGGTCTTTGTAAAGGTCCAGGACGGTTGCAGCATGAGGTGCTCATACTGTAAAGTGCCGTTCGCGAGAGGAAAATCCAGAAGCCGGAATTATGAGGATATTGTAGATTACGTTAAAACCGTTGTGAGAAATGGATATAAAGAGATAATTTTGACCGGAGTTAATCTGGGTGATTATTTGTACAATAACGTCAATCTTCCTCGTCTTATTGATCTCCTTCTCGGCTGTGAAAGGCCTTTTCGAATCAGGCTGTCCTCGATTGAACCATTTAATTTTGACGATAATCTACACGATGTCATCGGTAATACGCGTGTTGCACCCCATTTTCACATTCCTCTTCAAAGCGGTTCGGATAGAATTTTGAAGTTGATGAACAGGCCCTATTCTGCACAGTCATATTTAGACATGGTCCGCAGGATCAGAGAGGAGAGACCGGAAAGTCATATAGCTACGGATATTATCGTAGGCTTTCCGACCGAAAGTAAAAAGGATTTTTTAGAAACTATTGAAGTCATGCGCTCGGCCTGCTTTGCCTCCGCGCATGTGTTTAAATATTCGGTGAGGAAGGGCACAAAAGCCGCGGACCTGAAGGATGATGTCCCCTATGATGAAAAGGTAACCAGGAGCAATAATGTAATAGCGCTGAGGGATGAATTGAATCATCAGTACAGAAAAAGTTATCTTGGTAAAATAAGAGAAGCAGTATTCGAAGAGCACGGCGGTTCATGGACAGGGATAACGGATAACTATATCCGGGTGAAGATAGTGAAGGGACAGCCGCTGTCACTTGAGGATTTGTCAAAAAATATCCTGCCGGTAAAGATAAACGAGGTCAGCAGGGAAGTGAATACAGGTGTAATCATCGGTGAAGATTAAAATATCGCCTTTTCTATTTTAAGTATTTTGTACTTCATTTTGTTGTTTTTAGTCCCGAGGTCAATGGAATCCCCGACAGCTTTATTCATGAGAGTTTCACCTATCGGTGATGTGTATGAGATTATTTTTTTGGACGGGTCGGATTCCCAGGGCCCAAGAATTGTGTACTTTTCAGTTTTGTCGCCGTCGATGCTGTTGAGCGTGATCATAGTTCCAAACAAAATAATATTAGATTTAATGTCCTCTGGTTTGAGTATTTGCGCACGGTTGAGATTTTCTGTAAGGGACTTGACCTGGTGTTTTAGGAACTCCTGCTTTTCCAGGGCGTATTTATATTCAGCATTTTCACGTAGGTCACCTTTTTCCATCGCCTGCCCGATTTCTTTGCTGTTCTGCGGTATTGCAACATCGAGCAGGTATTTCAGTTCACCCTGTTTCAGCTCATAGGTTCTTTGAGTGACCAGCAGCTGCTTTGTGTTGGCCACGGTCTCAATTTCATCTTCAAACACGATCTCAGGATGGGTGGTTTTAATGGCAAATCTCATTTTTATTATGTATTCATCTTTCAATTCATGGATATTCAATATTGTGGGCATTAACCTTTTGACTTTGGTTACATCCGATTCGTTTATGTATTTTATAAGGAGAGCGTCTTTGAACAATATATCCACAATTGTATTGAAAAGTTTCCGATTGTATACGACATTCCTTTCGTTGTTCAGTTCCCTGCTTGATATTTCTAACAGGTGGGTAAGCCCGATAATAGCCTGATCGCTGTCAATCTCGATCGGCAGATCTATCTGCTTGGTGATAAGGTTTTTTATTATCCAGATAAAAAGCTCGGTAAACTCTCTGTAGTGCGAGAAGATGTTGCTGATGTTTTCATCGATCAGGTCGTTCTTCCCTTCAGCAATCAGTTCCTCAATAATAAATTTTATGGGATACACGTAGAAACTCTTGATAAAGATCTCCGGCCAGTTTTCAGCTGTTCTCCTGATGTTCATAAGAAAATTTTTTTTAAGTTCGTTATCGGGTATAAGGGGTAAATAGGTGTGGATGTCTTTCAGGTTTTGCAATATCTCATGAAATTCGTATGTAAAATCTATGGGAAGGTAACTGTATGTTTTTTTCAGGTTTTTTAGAAGCAGGAAGCTTTTCAAGGAATTTTCATTCATATTGTTCGGAGATGCCGTAAAAACTGTAAAATATTTAAGCATATCCTCAAAGTATTCGGATTCTATATCGCCGTGGGTGTGAAAGTCGTGAAAAAGACTGAAGCGTTTATCAAAATTTTTTTCCGTTTTAAATTTATTATAAATATCTTCTTCGTAGGATATTGGTTTTTTTCTTATGAAATAAACATCGTTCTTTTCCGGAAGAGTACCGAAAAAGTGATTTTTTTTGAGAATGGTCTTTGCTTTGCCCCACCATTTAGTCCATTCTTTCTTGTCCAGGATCCCGTTGAGAAGCTCGCCTTTGAAGTCTTTCACAGTCGCGGCATTGTTTTTGCTTTTGATAATGATCCTCAAACCCTTCTCGACATCAGAGAGGAATAATTCCCGCAGTTTTTCCGGGTCTTTGCTTTTCAGCAACCAGATGTGGTCCTCCGGAAGAATTTGAAGGCAGGACAGGGCCATCTGCAGAGTCATACGGTGCTTCGGTTTATGTTTGAATTTTATGATCAGAGAATCTTCTTTTATTTCTTTTAATTTTCCGATCTCCCAGGTTCTATGATAAACGTAGTTATCCACATCGAAAACGATGTGTTTTTCGAAGGTGTCAATAGCAGTCTGGATTTCAACAGCCGGGTCGGAAAAACCGGATTTTTCGAGATAATCGTTCAGGAGTGAATGCGATTCATACTTTTTCATGTAACAGGCGACAAGCTCTTCCCTCGCATCTTTATCTTTCTGATTATACCCGAGGGTCTTTTTCAACAGGTCTATAGCTGTGTCATGCTCCCCCTTTTCTCTATAATAGGGTACAATAAAGGAGAGTAAAAATGCGGACTTATCAGCACCCATTGTGTTTGCAATTCTTTTTTCAGTGTTTAAGAAAAAATTAAGGTCATCCGGGATCAGTTCGATGAGCTTCAGCCAGATTTCTTCAACAGGGTTGTACATCTGCTTTTTTAAATAGCGCAGAAGAGCTTTTTTATAATAATCGATCGATTCATCAATTTTTCCTTCCTTTTCTTTAACAGTTGCAAGTTTTCTTGTTATGTCCGCTTCTTCGTAATCAATTTTTACAAGCCTCTCCCAAACTTCGTTTAGTTCTTTCTCCCTGTTGTCATTCAACATACATTGAGCAAGTGCGTCCAGGGCGTATTTGTTTTCCCCATACTCCAGGGTTTTATTTGATAAAAATTCTACGATATTGAAACGCTTGTTGTCGTTGAACAGATTGATCAATTTCTGTATATGCCCTTCATCCAGTGCCTCTTCCTCAAAATTTAACTTTCCTATAACGTATAGCGCTATAATGCTGTTTGGTGTGTGCAGCAGATGATCCGAACAGAGTTTCCTGATATTGGAGAGTGTGCCCGATTTTTTCCCGGCATCAATAATATTATCAAGATCTGAAAAATTTTTTATCACATAATTATTTAAAGTTGCCCGTGTCCATTTTTCTTCATTTAACGATTCAGATAAATTTTGTACAATGTCAGCCTTCATAATGGTCTCCATATATGCTTCTATTACAATATTAAAAATATATATCTCTAAAATCAATAAAAAACTAATTATTCTTGCTATCACCCAGACTTTGTAAGAGTTAAACCAGGCAAGTACAGCAGCAGCACCATCACACCGCAGCAGTTTTATGACAAGTATTCTGCAAATATTGTACCGTTAATCTCGTTAATCCTTTGAAGTGATTGCTCGATCTCTTTTTTACTTCCGCCTGAAATTTTTAGTGTATCAATCAGCCAGAAATAATGATTGAGAAGCCTTGGTTCAATGTATAATTTTTTCTTTTTATTGTTCGTATATTCGAACTCCAGCTTTTTTATTTTTTTTCTCAGTTCGTCAAGTTCCCCTTTTTTCGGCTCTCTTTTAACGTTAAATGCGCTTTTTATTTCTGCAAGCACAGGGACCCAGTATATCGTTATTTCCGGGTTTTTCAGCATTTCGAGGGTTTTTTTATGGAGCATATGGATAAACGGTGATTCGATCTGGTCAATTTCTATCTGTCCGGGATCTATAAAGAATGCCTCGCGGAACAGTACCTTTGCCTTGGATGTTTCGTCAATGCTGAAATAACAATCACCCAGTTTTGCGAGAAGCGAAGGATCTTCAATATTGAAAGTTCTGGTGTATTCATAGACATCGATGGCTTTCACATAATTGCCCAATTTTTTAAAGAGATCCCCAATCTGTATAAGAATATCGGTATCCGGCGCTACTCCTTCGTGGTACGCACAGGTAAAAGATTCGATGATATCACAGAAAATATATTTTTGTATCGCCACGGTCGATCTTCCGTGTCTTACATGGTTTCTATTCATGTATTTCTCAAAATCTTTCCATTCTTTAAGGAGAAGTTTCCCCTTATCATACGGATTTATGTGTTTTTTAAACTTGTTGATCTTATTTATCCAGAATTTAGAAGCTTTCGCTCCGTCACCAACACCCGGATAGTTCGGGTTTTCTTCAATGATGCTCTCATACATGGTAATGGCTTCTTTGAACATGCCATCTTCAAGGAGTTTATGAGCTTTGTTTTGTTTGACAAACAGTGGATCATCGTCAAAAGTCAATTGTCCGCCATTTTCCATTATTACCTAAACCATCTTACACCCTTAAGGTAGCTTTGAGCTTATTGCGTCAGTAATGATAAGGCAGGCTGCGAAAGTGCACCATATACATATTATAATAACAAATATGTTAGCTATAAGTCAATTGAAAAGTATTAATCGGGTTCAGGCTTATTGTCGACTATTAATAATGTAAACAAGTTCCGGGGATGAGATGCGTAAGAGAATTATAATTTTTTTCCTGATATTGATCATTTTAGTTTTAATTCCGATAATAATTTTCCCACGAAATTCCTCCATCGAAGACGCCCAGTTTAAACTCGCGATAACGCTTTTTAAGAAAAATCAGTATCGGAATTCCATAACCGAGTTTGACAGGCTTCTGAATGAAGTGAAAACAAAAAAATATCGGGATGCGTCTCATTACTACATAGGAAATGCTTATTTTTCTTTGAAAGAGTACAGCAACTCGGAAAAGAGATTTAAAAAAATTGTCAATAGTTTCAGATCAAGTAAATATCACAGCACTTCTCTATATTTGCTTGCCCGCTCCTTATATTTGCAGGAAAATTATAACGAGGCCATAAATTCGTTTGACACTTACGTAAGCAAATATCCAACGCTCGAATACGCAGATAACAGCCTTTACTGGAAGGCTGAAGCGTTAATAAGTATGGGCAATAGAGATGAGGCAAGGGAAGTGCTCAGGGAAGTAATCGTTAAATATCCGCTGGGGAATAAGACCGACGCAGCCAGGTTTAAACTCAAATTAATGGAGCTTGAGGAGAAGCTGGCTCACCCCGTTTACAGTGAGGAAACCGCAAACAGACTGGAGGCAGCATTGATCGATATTGATACCCTTCAGGAAAAAGAAAAGAATTACATTGATGAGATTGAAAAATTAAACAATCAGGTTGATTATTTAAAGACCGAGATCAATAATTTAAAGGAGATCGGCGCAGGGTCGCTTGCCGAGACGGAAAAACGGATACAGGAAAAGATTGACGTTCTGGTTTCCTGGGAAAATGTACTGAGGCTGAAAGAAATTGCGTTGAAACAGAAAGAGCTGGACCTGGATCAGGAATTTGAAAGGATGATAAAGATAAAAGATTTTTATGAAAGTAGTGTACCCGAAGTACCAGAAGGGCCTGATGGGGGCGGCTCACAGTCATGATCGGTTAAATTGATTTAAAGGCGATATATTCTTGGGTTTGAAGAACTTTGTGAGAGATGGGGAATAGAGGAATAAATGCTAAAGTTTTTTTGTTTTATTGCCCCGCTTCTTTTGATACCCTCTTTGCTTACATCCGCCACTTTAAGCAACAAACATCTCCTTGTTGATGTTGAGGAGGAAACAGCGCGGATTTTTATCTCGACAATTGATGGTAAGGAGGATGTGGAAGGTGATGAGAGGATAAATTTACTGTTCTTTGACAAACCTCCATCGAGCTATACTGTGCTGTACGTGCACCGGGACGCGATTACGTTCGGCGGCGGGAGAGGGATATACATCAAGAGACCGGTGGCTATAGGTGATAAGATAGAAACCATCTGGGAAGACAAGACGGTAAATGTTAAACAGGTGGTCGAATTTGTAAAAAGGAAAAATACACGTACCGAAGATGGCGTTTTAATTACATATACTATTAAAAATATTTCAAAATATTCACGAACAGTCGGGCTCAGGATCCTTTTTGATACTTCCCTCGGGGAGAAAGGAATTTATCATTTCGAACTGCCAACCGGTGAGCAAATAAGATATGAAACAGAATATTTAGGCGATGATCAGCCGAGGGCGTGGATATCAAAAGATACAAAAAGAAATCCGCAGCACATTCTTCGAGGAGTTATCAGGGGCGAACTTGTGACAACGCCGGACAAAATTGTTTTTGCGAACTATAAGTCCCTGTTCGAAAATTTATTCAGTTACAGAATCCGAAGGAAGAGAAAGTTTGATTACCCGCCTTATTCCAGGAACGACAGCGCTGTAGCTATATATTTTGTCCCGTATGACCTCGACCCCGGTGAAACCAGGGAGTACAGCACTGTCCTGGGATTGAGTGGTGAGGAAGAGTACGGTGAAGATGTGGTCGAGATAATTCAGATCGAGGAAGAACCGGGTGTCATTGAGGAGATCATTGAGAAACCTGAGGAAATTAAACTAAAAGAAAATATTGACCTTGATCTTCTGAACGAAGAACTGGAGCGCATAAAGCGGATAAGAGAGTTGATCGCCGAGGAAAATAGACTTATGGAGGAAATGAACCGGATATTGGAAATAGAAAATAATATATTAAAAGAGGAAGAGTTAAACAGGTTAAAGGAAGCTCTGGATGCTATTGACGAAATACGCAAGAACGCGGACCAGTAACTGATGAGAGGCTGGATTTGCGCTCTTTATTTTAATTTTCCGGATAAATTCGATAGTTTGAAATTTCTCTTCAGGTCCCTCATTTCATCCTTTTTTCTTATGTCATCCTTTTTATTATAAACTCTTTTGCCTTTCGCCAGCCCCATCTCAATCTTAATTACCCCCTTTTTTTCATATACTTTCAGCGGGACAAAGGTGAATCCTTTTTCTTTAATTTTAACGCCCAGTTTTATTATCTCGCTTTTATGAAGGAGGAGTTTTCTTGTACGCAACGGGTCATGATTTATCCTGTTTCCGAAAGGGTATTTGCTGACGTGTACATTTTTCAGGAAAAATTCACCGTTTGTGATTATTCCAAACCCGTCAGTGATGCTTATTTTTCCACTTTTTATGGATTTTACTTCCGTGCCTTTAAGCGAAATCCCCGCCTCTACTTTCTGTGATATATCAAAGTCATAGAATGCCTTCTTATTTACAAGGATCGGCCTTATTTCGTCATTTTTTTTGCTCATGCTATTTAAAATAACAGTATTATGGTTTTATTCAAAATAAATATGGATTTTCAACCCCGATTTTATCAAATTAGTGGCAGGTGACAAAAATAATTGTTGAAGAGAAAGGTGAGGGTTGTTGACATCGCTTTATATTCACATTCCTTATTGCAGAAAAAAATGCGTATATTGTGATTTTTTTTCATACAAGTTAACGCAAGAAGCCGAACTAACAGTTTATATCGATCATTTGATAAAAGAGCTTTCGTTCTATGAAGGCACTAAAATCAAGTCAATATACATTGGAGGAGGTACTCCCTCCATTATTAACCGGGCTGACTGTAAACGGCTTTTCAAAAAAATAGGAGAAATGTACGACCTTGAATCATGTCTTGAATATACAGTGGAGTTGAACCCTGAGTCTGCCTCGGCGGAAAAATTGGATATCTGGATGGAAAATGGTGTCAATAGAGTTTCAGTAGGTATTCAAAGTTTTAATGACCGGGTGCTTGCAGCCGTGAACAGACCAGGAAGACAGAGTGATATAGTCTCTGCTATTGGGATCCTGAAGGATAGAGGGGTGAAAAATTTTAACATAGATCTAATTC
>DRHN01000190.1 GCA_011049595.1 Spirochaetota bacterium
AAAAAATTGGGTTTCTTTTTCTCAGTATTAATTTTCCCAAGCCTGACCCTCTCCTTATGAATGTGTTGCGTATGTACTCGGACAGACCAGAGCATCGATGATCGAAGAGAAAGGACTCAATATATGAGTAAAACAATTCTTTTCGGAAAGATAAGGACGTATTTGAATAGCAAGAGAATAACACCTGTTTTTATTATCGGCTCCGTCATTTTGCTAGTTTTTTTATTTACCGGTATTTTTGGGCCCTGCATTGCTGCCTGTGATCCTGAAGAGATGCATTACGAACATCTAAAAGAAAAACCTTCCAGGACATTTCCCCTTGGAACTGACCGCTTCGGCCGTGACGTGTTAAGCCGTGTTATCAGGGGGACAAGAACCACCCTGCCCATTGCCGCTGCCAGTGTCTGTCTGGAGATTATTGAAAAGGTTTACAAAACCAGTTAAGGAGATTTAAGGGCTGTTGATGGTGTGAGTTTTAAGTACTGGAAAGGGGAGATTCTTGGTATTGTGGGGGGGGGGAAGCGGGTGTGGAAAAACTAGCCTGGCAAGATGTATTATTGGGCTTGTAGACATAAATAATGGAAAGATTACATTTAATAATACAAATATAGGAATGATTTCACAGAAAAGAAGCATAGAATTGTGTAGAAAAATTCAGATGGTTTTTCAAAACCCCGAAGCAACTCTTAATCCACAGAAGACGGTTGAGCAGTTACTGACAAGGCCGTTTGCTCTTTATAATCCGGTTCCTAAGAAGGAGAGGCGAAAGCGTGTAATTGAGCTCCTCGAATCAGTTAAATTGGGCGAACGGTATCTGTCGAGGTTTCTCCATGAAATTTCAGGTGGTGAAAAACAGAGGGTTGGTATTGCGAGGGCCTTTGCGGCAAACCCTGAACTCATTATTTGTGGTTAACCGATATCGAGCCTTGATGTTTCAGTTCAGGCAGGGATTATCAATTTACTAATTGAACTTCAAAAAATTCATAAAATAAGTTATATGGTTATAGGTCACGACCTGAATGTAATAAGACATCTCAGCAACCGGATTATTGTCATGTATATGGGAAAAATCTGTACGAATACCCCGGGTAAGGAGATGGGGGAATATGTAGTCTCGAAAACCTCTCTCATTTCCTGAGCAAAATATTGCCTTTTATTCCCCCATGTCAGGCTGCATTATCTTTAAGCGTAATATCTGTAGTTTCTTCAGCTCTTTTTTGTTCCTGCAAATATTCTAATCTTTTCCCTCCATCATAGACGCTTTCTTCATCCACCTTGAACTGAGCCATCAACCCTTGAAGCTGCAGCGCGTTTGCCGAGAGCTGCTTGCTTTTGTTAATGTTTTTCCATCTCATACATTTGCTCTTATCACTGCTCAAATTGCATTGCACCTCTTTAGTCGCGAAAAACAGTCTCGGTGAAAATATTTTTTTACATTAGGAATCATACAGTTTAAAATGCAAAATATATGCCAACTCGTTAATCTTTCATGGATCTGTCGGGAGAACGGGTTGAAATGAACATTTATTTCATTAAGTAACAATAAATTAAATGCTTATAATTAACATTGCCGTTACGACCATTTCCATATTCTTGATGGTTTTGGAAACACCTTTAATTACAGTTATTGTTTCAATATTTAGCAAAATGTTTCATAATCGAGCATATCGATACCGGTATCAATTTTAAACTTGACATTTTTGTTGAATATTATACAAGAAATAATGTTGCAGATTTCCGACTCTACTGTTTAAGCTGAAGGGTTTGGTCAATACAGTTTTTACATGTTTATATCCCCGGCACCGGCAATTTGTATCCGGTGCCGGGGTTCCTGCTATTTTAAATATTCTTATCCGTCGGTCTACGCTGTCTTCTTTAAAGTGATGCCGGTTACCTCTTCTTCACCATCTTGTTCACCCTCACTTAACTTTACTACTCCTGTCTTTTTATATTCTCGTTTTTTTACCGGCCCGGCTATCGCCTTCACCGACCTGCCTTCAGTTCTCTGCCCCCTCTTCCGATCAGAGTCGCGCTTTTCATTCACATCTAATTTTATGTGGCACGCTATCAATGCCAGCAACTCCTGCGCAATACCTGAAAACTGCTCGGCTGAAGCTGCCATTTCCTCGGACGCCGATGCCGCCTGCTGCGTAATGTCATTCACGCTCTCAATGGCCTGCGATACCTGCTTCGAATTAGTCGACTGCTCCTCCGTCGCCGCCGCTATACTCTGACTCATCTCGCTGATATTTTCAATGGCGCTTATGCTCTCTTCCAGCGCCGATGACAGATTCTCGATCATTCTGCTCCCTTCACTCACATTCTTCTCGCTTTCCTTTATCAGCCCTTCTATTTCTTTTGTCGAGGACGCGCTCCTGTCCGCAAGCTTGCTCACCTCATCCGCTACAACGGCAAAACCGCGCCCATGCTCTCCCGCCCTCGCTGCCTCGATAGACGCGTTCAGCGCAAGCAGGTTCGTCTGGTCCGCTATATCTGAAATCACGTTGATAATACCGGC
>DRHN01000191.1 GCA_011049595.1 Spirochaetota bacterium
AGCGCAGCATCGACTATATCGAACTGGTCGGCCCCCAGAACTCCTTTTCATAGTATGCCTTGTACAGGGCCCTGTCAAAATCGCCCCATAAAAACTCATTCTCCGGGCCGAAGAAATATTCTTCGAATTCTTCTTCGTTTTGAAATACGGGGCCGTCGAGTACATTTAAATTTTCATCGAGCATCCGCACTATAGAGCCCTGAACATCGCGGACCGAGTCAATTATTTCTTTTTTATCTCTATTCAACGAACCAATAATATTGCTGTATCTGCCGAGTGCATCAGCAATTCTAGCAACCGGCAATTCGCTTACTATCTTGCTGAAACTGCCTGCTTCGCTGTTTTCAAGAGTTACTTTTCTGCTCCACCTGCCGTTTTTATCATACGTACATGTAACATAGTAATATTTATTTTCACGTATATCGTTTGAATTTATTGTCCAAAAACCATCCAAAATATCTAAGTGCCATTCACCGTATCGCCTGATCGTGGCCCCGAGCCTGACTTTCAGCTGAAAGCCGTTGGTTAGATCTTCTTTTGATATTAGATCGTAACGAGGCCCATCTACTATTTTGTCCCTCCTGGAGTTTATTTTCCTCTTTCTAAAAAATATCCATACTCTAAGATCCTTTGTCCTGAAATCAAACAGATTACTCATGTCCATATCCGGCTGCCAAAAACTTGCTTCCTTCCCTTTATATGAGCTGAATAGCTCAACCAGCCCGTCAAGCTGGTTCGGGGCAAGCTCTTTATCCGTAAAATAGCGCAAACTGTCCTGTATCATCATGTTGAACTCGTCTGTGTACCGGTCTATCTGCGAAATGCTGCCCGACCCGTACATCAAAGTGTCCTCGAGACGTCCGATATAAGAGTTCAAATCCCTTTCACGATCTTCTTTGTACCTGACATAATTTGAAACAAGCGTCTCTTTTGCCTCACCCGCCTCCGAAAACACTTCTTCCCAGTTCGCGAGCCCTGATTCTATCCTGCCGGAAAATTCTTCATCCCACTCTTCTCTTTTTTGCTTCAGCACACTAAGCGCGTCAGCCCACGCGGTAACCCCTTCATTGTATATTTCGTTGTAATTGCTGTACCATGCGTTTTCCCTTCTTACAAGGTCGGCAGCCGCGCGCTCCCAGATATTGAGGCCCTCGTCGTAAACATCTTTCGCCTTTCCGGAAATAGCAAAGGCATCTTCCGCTGTTAATACTTCCTCCCGCAGCAGACTGTTCAGCTTCTCAGATATACTCTTGTCAAGCTCCTGGTTCACACGGTCCTGCAGCTCCTCTGCTGCCCGAGCGGCCCGGTCTTTTTCCATTTCCATACGCAGGGATGATCTGTCCGTAACCAGGTCGCGGTACCCCCTGTTGACATAGGTGTTTAAAAGCTGTGTTAAAAAAAGTTTCCGTTCGTACAGCATTCCGCGTTTCTCGCGCTCCAACGCTTCGTCAAAATGTTCAGCCTCTATACCCTCACCCTGATATGACCCCTTGAGCTCCAGCTTGAGCGCTTCGTACTGCAGATCAGAAAGATTATCCAGTTTCTGAGCCTTTTCCCTGTACCCGGAGATCAGCCCGCTCTTAAAATCCTGAAACAGCTCGCCATCTGTCAGCTCATGCGATTCACCCGTGAGTTCCGTCACGAACTCTTCATACTTTTCAGAAAACAGAAAAATAAGCTCCAGCCTCGTTACTTCCATTTCCCCGGTATCCGGTGCGCTTTGCCCCGCGATATATTCGGCCTTTGACCGGGATATTCTCTTTTCAGACCTTTTCTCCCATTCATCATACTTCCTATCTAAATCATCAACAGCTTCCTCTTTATCCCCCGTCTCCCGCGCAATTTCTTTGAGCCTGTCCCTGTCGCTTTCCCAGACAGCCTTTAGGACATTATACCGTATTTCTAGCATGCTCCTGAACTTTTCGTAGTCCCGTGCATATTCCGAATGCGATATAAGTCTTTCAAGCTCAAGATCATAATAGTTAAGGTATTTTTCGATTTCATAATTCTGTGCTGAAGCGTGTGAAAAGGCGAGTATGGAAGTAAGTATGACAACAGCTTTTAGGAATATTTTCCGGTTAGAACTGCACATTTTGTGATCGACCCTCAACATGATTGTACAAGCAATTAATTCAGCACCTGGAAACCGTTAAAACCGGCACTCCTGTTTTCAAGGCATGTAATTAACATGTAATTTAACTGAACATTCGGGTAATTTTCCTGATAGTAAATACATCTTAGGTATATCAGGGAATAGCTGAAACCCCGGCAAGCAGGCGCACAAACTCCTTATCGCGGGGTAATACTAGTGTAATACATTAAAATTATTGAGAGTGAGGGTTGCAATTTAACCATAGGAAAGATGTTATTGCAAGTATTTTTTTTTAGCAGCCTGGTTTTATTACTGTAGTAAATTTATTAAATACAGACAAATAATGGAAAAAGACAGATTAAAAGCATTTGAGGAGTCGAAAAAAGGTTCTATTGAAAGATTTTTAGGGCACCCGAACCTCTCATCGAAGGATAAAATGTAGACTAGGGGGGCGTAAAAATTAAAACCCGATAAAGTAGTATTTTTTCATGGGTGATTCTTAATGGCTAAGTAACCAGAGAAAAAAGAGTTCTTAACCGGTCAAAGGAAAAGGATTTAAAATTCAAATGGGATATATGGCCACGGGGATCTGGACCGGAAAAAGGTGCTGCTATTCGATAACCTTCACCGAGATTTGATATAGGCAAGGAGGGGCAAAAAATGCGCATGAGGCTTAACGTGATTGAATGTTTGCGCAGTAATGTTATCTTAAAGATATTTGTATCAGTGTGTGTTTTTCTTATAGGGCCATTGACCTCCATCTCCAGGCAGGGGTCCAATTTTAGAGGCAGGGCGATGTAAGTTTTGCAGAATACCCTCACGCCACCTTAGCCTTTCTTTGAAGTTCCGGGCCCTGCCGTAGGCTTGGGCTAGGTGGCAGGATCAAGGTAACTTTTTAAGAAAGCTGCTTTACGCTGTACCGACTACACTTTGACCTGCAGAGCGCTTGAGGATTGACGCAGAGCGATTGTATAAGGTCTGCCCTTGCATTATATTTATATACCCCTAAAAAGGTGCGAATCTAATCCCCGGTTACATTGATAAAGATATACTCGAGAATCCGGAGGCTTTTATTATTACGTTTTCGAATATGATTCCTGCCTAAAGATTTCCTGCGTGTGTAGGCAATACTGGTACATTTTAATCACTCAATTAAAAAAACCGGTGCGGCCCCTGAATACCTCCCCGTAACAGTTTTGCCATCTGTCAAAATTAAGGTAAATTCAACAGTATAAGTATCCCCATTCACAGATACTGTTACAGTGCCACTTTCAGGCCATATTAAGGTACCACTGCCCGATAGGAAATCGGCATTTAGGAAAATCGTTGCATCAAAAAGTGTAAAATCCGTTCGAGTATTGGACCATGTATAGCGGATGTTCCCTTTGTCCTTGGGTAGAGAAATTGTGTAATTCTTTGTGATTAAGTGAGTTAGCATTATTTTTTTACAGAAGTGTAGCCACTAATATTATCATTAAGTACTTGACATTAAA
>DRHN01000192.1 GCA_011049595.1 Spirochaetota bacterium
GGCCTCTGATTACATGCCCGAACACCGTATGGGCACCGTCAAGCCAGGGGGTTTCCTTGTGGGTAATGAAAAACTGGCTTCCATTTGTGTTGGGGCCGCTGTTAGCCATGGACAGAGTGCCAGGCCGTAGTTACTGCGTCAGGCCACTGCTTTTTGATTACCGCGAGGGCATTCTCCCCTGTCTTTTCCATGAGTTCTTTTGACATTTTTTGCGATTCGCTTATCAACCTGTCAAATATTTTCTGGTTTACTTTGAAAGCCTTTGCTTCAGCCCCTACCCTGATTATTTTCAGGCTTATTATCCTGTCACCCTTCTGGATCGCATCAACTACGTCCTGGCCTCTGATTACATGCCCGAACACCGTATGGGCACCGTCAAGCCAGGGGGTTTCCTTGTGGGTAATGAAAAACTGGCTTCCATTTGTGTTGGGGCCGCTGTTAGCCATGGACAGAGTGCCAGGCCCTTTGTGGTTGAGATCGGGGTGGAACTCGTCGGGGAATTTATATCCCGGGCCCCCGCTCCCTGTTCCGAGCGGGTCTCCCCCCTGGATCATGAAATCCTTGATGACCCTGTGGAAAGTTAGGCCGTCATAGAAACGCTTATTAGATCGGTTGCTGTGTTCGATAGTCCCTTCCGCCAGTCCGACAAAATTGGCAACTGTCATCGGTGTTTTTTCGAACTCGAGGTCAATAATAATAATTCCTTTTGAAGTTTCTATCCTTGCGTACAGCCCGTCCGGCAGGTCATCCTTTCCGTGTATGCTGAAAGGCAGTAGGAAGAGCGATAAAATTGTAATAAAAAAATATTTTTTGATCATGATATATCCCGTTGAAAATATTGACAAACTTTACGGTATATATACGACTTAAAAGTAAATATATCCAGTATTTTAGCGCATGATTTAACCAGCTTTTAGTTTCAAGTTTAAAGCTAAAGTAAAGCGGGTAAAATATCGAGAATTATATGAGGTGTCAAGAATGGATAAGGAATTAAAAAATAATTGCTCAAATAGTGTCAGAATGCTGCTGATAGTGGACAGACCCGCAAATGCCCCGGCGGTTGAAATCATGCTGAAAAGCGCGGTCCCGGAATCCTTTGAAATACTCACTGTTTCAGGGGTAACGGCAGGAGTTGAAGCCCTTGCGGCAGGAAATATTGAAGTTGGTATACTGTACGCTTCACTGAATGATGAAATTACCCTCAAGAAGTTTCGCAGGCTTCGTGACAGGGCTCCTGAAATGCCTCTATTGGCGCTTACAGATTCCATGAACGAAGGCTCCGCCATACAGATGATCAAGGAGGGGGCGGAGGATGTTCTGTTAAAAGAGCATTTTAACAGAGAGACGGTTACAAGCGCTGTATGCTTCGCTATAGAAAGAAAAAGATTAAAAGAATCTCTTAGAAAAACAACGGAGGATCTAAAACGGTCTGTAAACGATCTAAAAAGGGCCAACAAAAAGATTATCGAGCGCCAGAAATCTGTTATAGAGGAAGAAAGGCTAAAAGTAATTCTCATGATGGCGGGTGCAACGGCGCATGAAATAAAACAGCCTTTGACGGCCATTCTTGGAAATATTGAGTTGATGAAAATGTTTGAAAAGATACCGCCGGAACTTGAAAGATATATTTCCGAGATCAAAGGCGCGGGCAATAAGATCAATGAGATCGTCTCAAGCGTGCATGAAGTGTATGATGGTGAAAACAGTGCACATGTGAGAGATTTGCCCCCTGTTAGATTCGACCGGCAGATTAACATTCTTTCTGTCGAGGACTCGGACCAGGATTTTGAAACCATACAGATTTCTTTGAGTGACCACGAAGGGATACGTCTGAAAAGAGCGCTGAACTTTATAGAGGCCCTTAATATTCTAAAAAAGGACTGTATAGATGTGGTGCTGATGGACTACCTGCTCCCGGATGGCAACGGTCTTGATTTTATGAAAAACATAAGGACCACCGGGAATGACGTGCCGGTAATTGTGGTTACAGGACAGGGCGATGAAATTATTGCCTCCAGGTTTATTAAGGAAGGGGCGTTCGATTATTTTCCCAAGAACAGATTAAGCGAAAGGTCCCTTTCAAGGAGTATTGCCAACACTCTTGAAAAGGCCAGGTTGAAAAAAGAGGTAGTTCACGCTCAGAGGAGGCTTGCGGACCTGTCAATAAAGGACGAACTGACTCAGCTATACAACAGGCGGTTTTTTATGGAAACCCTCGAAAGGGAGATCGCTAGAGCCGGCAGGTTCAAAACGGAGCTGGTGCTGTGCATGATGGACCTTGATCATTTTAAAAATGTCAACGATACGTACGGACACCCTGCAGGTGACTTTGTACTTGCCAGGGTCGGCAAAATGCTCGGTAAATGTATACGGCTCGGTGATTATTCCGGCAGGTACGGCGGAGAAGAGTTCGCGGTGCTGCTGCCGAACACTTCGCTGGAAAAAGCAAGGGCCGTGTGTGAGCGTTTCAGGGAAATGGTAGCCGGCTACAGATTTAAATTCCACTCCCATGATATCAGACTGACAATCAGCATCGGGGTAGCAAATTTTAAAGGGTTTTCAGACCAGTCGGCAGAAGGAATGGTAGCAGTTGCCGATAATGCTCTTTACAAAGCAAAACATTTGGGAAGAAACAGGGTAAATAAGGCCGCAGTTAAGTAATGAGGTTTTATTTATAAATACACATTCACACACTTCTATAAAAGCCTTTCTACAGATTCCCTGATAGGGTGCGCCAGATGATCCTTCGGAACAATACGGACTTGACTTTTAATACATTATGAAGTATAAAAGATAAATATTAGAGTACAAATTCAAGGGAAAATGAACACTAAACAACTAAAGTTGTTTTTATTGATAGCGGATATAAAAAGTTTTTCAAAAGCCGCCGAGTTGGAAGCTCTGACCCAGCCCGCAGTAACACAGCAAATAATGAGACTGGAGAAGGAGATAGACTCACAGCTTTTTAAAAGGAAACATAAAAGGATCGAGCTGACAAGGAAAGGGAAGCTTTTTTACAGATTTGCAAAAAATACAATGGTCATGATGGATAATCTGCAAAAAGAGATCAAACTGCTTGATCTTAACAACGAAGGTATTTTAAAAATCGGTTCCAGCCATATTCCGGTAGTAGGGATCCTGCACAAAAAAATTGCCAGGTTCAATGAGCTGTATCCGGGGTCCTACGTTATTTACGAGTTCAGCGACACCGCGAATATCACAAACATGCTTGAAAATGAGCTGATAGACATCGGTTTTGTGGGTGCCCGGATAAGCGATGGGCTTGATTACACGAAATTCCTTGGAGATGAATTGGTGCTTGTTACACGGCGGGAGTATGATATACCTTCTGAAATAACGTTGTCGGATTTAAAAAGTGTCCCCCTTGTCATCAATCAAAAAGAAGCGGGTGTCCGAAAATCCCTTGAAGAAAAACTTGGCATCAATAATATGAGTCTTTCTGATTTAAATGTCGTATCTGAAATAGGTCTGCCGGAGGCGGCTCTGAATGTCGTAAGGGCAGGTTTCGGCTGTGCTTTTATTCCATCGGTTATGCTCGATGGCGGGAACGATGAAAATGAAGTAAAGGTTGTCAAGATCAAGAATTTCAACGCATCGAGGAATTACTATATAGCTGTAAAAAAAGGTGCGGTTCTTCCCGAAATCGCGAACCATTTTCTCGATCTGTTCACGCAGATAAAGAATGCTCCGGGAGTCTAAGATTCCACCAAGAACTAATTGATAAAACCATGCGCGTCCTTGTTGTATCTCTTTTTAATGTTAACCCCCTGTTTTTTTTACTGCTTGGTTTCTGTGTCAGCACCATGAGCGGGTTTTACGGAATAGGCGGCGGATGGCTGATCACCCCGGCATTGAATATTCTGGGTGTACCGATGCCTTACGCTATTGGGACCAGTCTCGTGTATATAATTATTGTATCCGGCATTGGTACGATAACGCACAGGAAGATCAAGAATGTTAAATACATTGTCGGGATCATAATCGGCGTGTCCTCGATCCCCGGTATTTTTCTTGGGAAAAAGCTGATCCTGCATTTCGAGCAGACCGGCACCGCTGATTCTTTTGTAAGAATGATGTATATTATCTTTTTGATCATTGTAGGCATCTTCATGTTAGTTGAGCAGAAGCTCGACTCAGGTACGAAGGAGAATAGCGGTAGAAGATTAATTTTTAAACCGCATATCAAAATAACTATTGATGAAAATAAATCAGCATGTGTGTCTGCCTGGGCGTTGATCCTGTCAGGTGTTTTTATAGGATTTCTAAAAAGTACTATGGGAGTGGGGGGAGGGTTCGTTTTACTGCCGATCCTGATCTATCTGGTGAAATTGCCCGTACCTGCTGCAGCCGGCACTAGTTTATTTACAGTGCTGATAGCCGGCACAACCGGGGCTGCCGCGTACATCGTGTCCAATAATATCGACTGGGCGGGTGTTGTTTATATGACAATCACTTCCATAGCCGGCACAGTATTAGGGGCATCGGCCACTAAAAAGGTCGACCCGGGTAAAATAAAGATGTTTTTTGCGATAACGCTGTTTCTCGGCGGGATTTCCGTCCTTTTTAAGGAGCTTCGTTTTGATCTGATGAGTAATGTGTCTGTCTTCGGCATCACGGTTGGTTCGACATTGTTGATAATATACGCAGCCTACATAAGGGGTCATTCAAAAAAAAACACATAATGGAAAATCCCGCAAATCTACACGCAAAATGAGGACGGTGTTTACTTCCTAAAAAAGGACCGGCCCATGAATCTTACAGTCCCAGCTGCTCGGCAATGCCTTTCATTGCATCAAGAACATTTGTAATGTGCTCGTCAAGGGGTGTCCCCAGCTCATCAGCACCTTTTTCAATGTCCTCGCGGCTAACTGCTGCCGCAAAAGCCTTGTCTTTCATCTTTTTTTTAACAGATTTTACACCGACATCGGCGATTTTTTTACTCGGTCTGACCAGGGAGACTGCTACAATAAATCCCGTAAGCTCGTCCA